>CAJCCR010000306.1 GCA_903960945.1 uncultured Planctomycetaceae bacterium | reverse complement strand
GAAGGGTTGATGTCCAATGGACAGGAACCCATCGCCTTCGATCATGATTGCAGAGAAGGCATTTGTGGCAGTTGCAGCTTAGTAATCAACGGCAGGGCCCATGGCCCAACCCGAGGCACCACCTGCCAGACTTACATGCGCAACTTCACCGATGGCCAAACCTTGGTAATCGAACCTTGGCGTGCTAAAGCTTTCCCAGTGCTTCGCGACCTCGTTTGCGATCGCTCTGCCTTTGACCGCATCACCCAAGCGGGCGGTTATATTTCCTCGAATGTCGGGGGCGCACCCGATGGCAATGCACTGCCCATCGCCAAGGTGATTTCCGATAAAGCCATGGATGCAGCAGAATGCATCGGCTGTGGCGCATGTGTCGCTGCTTGCAAGAATGCTTCCGCAATGTTGTTTGTCGCTGCGAAGGTTTCGCATCTGGGGATGCTACCCCAAGGCCAGCCCGAACGCACTGCCCGAGTTCGCAAAATGGTTTCGCAAATGGATGATGAAGGCTTTGGCGCCTGCACCAACCAGTACGAATGCGAAGCGGCTTGCCCCAAGGAAATCAGTGCGGACTTCATCGCCCGCATGAATGGCGATTACCTCTGGGCTTCCGTCAGCCCCGAAGAATAAACCCAACGCTTTAAAAGTTAAATACCTTAGCGCCCCACACCAGGGCCTTCGGGCAAGCTGCCTGAACTCCAGATCACTTTGTTGGCATGTTCATACCCCAACACGGTTACGCTACCCGCACGAATTGCAAAGTTGCTGCCACAAAGCGCAGGCAGGCCAAGCCAGGTTGCGATGATGAATCGTGAAAAATGACCATGCGAAAAGAGTGCGATATTACCCTCAATCTTCGAGCATTTCTCAAGCAACTGCTGCGCCCTTGAATGCACCTGTTCAATGTTTTCACCCTTAGGGCAACCATCTCGCCAAATATCCCAACCCGGGTGCAGCTTCTTGATTTCATCCGTCTTCAAGCCTTCATAAGCACCATAATCCCACTCTAAAAGCAAGGGTTCGGGTTGCACCTGTGATTCCAACCCACTGAGTTTTGCAGTGGTCATCGCTCGGGTCAGCGGGCTTGATAACACCCTAGTGAAGTTCATCTTGCTTAACCATGGCTTCAGTTCGCCCGCAGCTTTTTCTCCCTTGGCAGTCAAGGGAATATCAGTTAACCCAGTATGCTGACCGCTTAAGCTCCAGGCTGTTTCAGCATGACGCATAACCCATATTTGCTGACGACTGGTATCGTTCACTAGATCAAACTCCTATTATTTAAATCAGATTGCTTCAGACAAAGCGTATGGTAGCAAATTAATTGGGTGGGAATAGTGCTTTCGTACCATGCATACCAATGAATACTCCTAACAGGCTAAGCAACACGCTACTGATGGCATAGGCAATGGAAGGTAAAATTGCACCCGCCTTAATGAGATTAAGCATTTCAAGGCTAAAGCTAGAGAAGGTGGTAAACCCACCGCAAAACCCTGTACCCAACAGAAGATATGTTTCCATGCGAAAAGACGATGATTCTCTTTCAAGATAAAACTCTGCAACAATTCCCAGACAAATGGAACCTGCAACATTAATGATTAAGGTGGCCCAAGGAAACCCATCACTGGCCCAAGGTTGTGCGTTAACCCCTTTGCCCAAAAGAAAACGAGCAACGCCTCCAAGTGCGCAGCCCAAAGCCACCATCATAATCTGCAAAGCCATCGTTTAATCCTCGAGTTCCAACTCATAGGTGAAGTTATTGTGGGCTGAAGGTTTTTCTCCTTCAGGTACCACTGCAGTTATTGTAATCTTCTTACCT
>CAJCCR010000305.1 GCA_903960945.1 uncultured Planctomycetaceae bacterium | reverse complement strand
TGAAATTGATCTCGAAGGAATTATTGCTCAAGTTGAAAAACGACTCGCAGGTAAAACGACTCCGATTAAAATTAGTATCCTTGGCTGTATTGTTAATGGGCCTGGAGAAGCTAGGGAAGCAGATTTAGGTATTGCAGCTGGTAAGGGTAAAGGCGTCATATTTAAAAGAGGCGAAATTGTTCGACATGTTCTCGAAAGCGAAATGGTGGATGCTCTTCTTGAAGAAGTTGAAAAATGGGAAATTGAAGAAGCTCAAAGTGGAAACTTGATAGTAGAAAAAGGGCTTGGTACCAATGAGAAGAAATTTGCTCTTCCTGTCATTCGATAATCATTTAGCTTAGTCTCAGCTTTATTGTTAAGGTTGATTTACGAGGATTGTTGCACATGCCTGTCCAGTTTTCTTGTAATGCTTGCAAAAAAAAGTTTAAAGCTGCTGATAAATTTGCAGGTAAAACTATTCCTTGTCCAAATTGCAAAGTTCCTTTAATCGTACCTGCATTACCAGCAGTAAGCGTACTTCCTGAAATAACCCCACCCCAGTCTTCGGTTAAAACCAAAAGTCAGGCGGAACAAGATATCGAAGCGATGGCGGCATTAGCTCTTGAGGAAACTAAGCAAGAAGAAGAAGTAGTTCCTCAATTTATTCAGTTTGAATGTACTTTTTGTGATGAAAAAGTTTCCTTCCCTATCGATTTAGGTGGAAAGCAGGCGCCCTGCCCAGGCTGTAGGAGAATTCTTAAGGTTCCTATGCCAGCAGTTGTAAAAAAAACTGGCCCAGATTGGAAAAAACAACCTGACAAACGTCCTTCTGGTGCTTTACGAAAAGAAGAACCAGAACTTGAAGGGACATGGAATTCCACCATGGATACCGTTTCCCGCGATGCCTTGCTCGAAGCAGGTGCTATTGTCGAAGAGTATGAGCCTTTAACGCGTGCTGATAAAATTAAACGCGCTGTAATGGTTTTAGTTGTTCTTGTTTCAGGAGTATTAGGATTTTATTATTATAGCTCCTATCAGGGCAAAGTTAACGGGGATGCACAAATTGCCAAAATCGAACTAAGTATTAAAAGTGGCGACCTTGCTAATTCTGCTGGTGAAATCAAGGCTGTTCTCCTTGCTGGTATTGCCTCTTATCGCTTGTCAGAAAATCCTGATATACCTGCCTCAAAAATAAAAAAAACTCTTCAATCTGCTTTAGCTTCTTTAGATAAAGCTAGCTCTTTGTTTGAAAAAGATTTTGCATTACTCGAATTATCTAGATCCATTGTTGAATTGGGTGGTGGTAAGGATGATGTTCGGGATAATAAAAAATTAAAATGGGATGAAGTTCAGAAATTTTTAAAGCAACCGTTCGAGTCATTTACCATTCCTGAGATTAAACTCCTTGCATTAAAAGAGGCTACTTATTCATTTATTGCCAGCGGTGAAACAGATCGTGCACTTGCGTTTGCTTCGCAAGTTCTTTCTGGTTCTGCTGTTTCTAAAGATAAAAAAATTGATGACTACTCTGATTTTTTAGCTGTGGTTGGTATGGAGTTTTTCAATATCGCCCGGGCAATCGAAATCCGCTGCTTTTGTCCGCCCGATAAGCGCACACCACGCTCCCCTAAAAAACTAGC
>CAJCCR010000304.1 GCA_903960945.1 uncultured Planctomycetaceae bacterium | reverse complement strand
TGCTTTCTCCGCGCTTTGAAAGCGCCCCACTTTCCATCGCTCCAACATCAGAAAAAAACTTCCTCCTTCTTGCAGACAGGGCAGGCAACCTTTTCCTTGCAAAAAACAACCCATTACTCCCTATCATAACGCAATCAAGCTGGGCCGAGGGCGCTTTATGTATCGCAAGAAACTCGAACTATGATTCGCAATCCTTATCGCATCTATTGCAATTGGAAGATAAAAAATCAGCACTGCAACTGCTTCAAGATACACTTTCAAAAAAAGTAACACTCAACCTCATCACCTTTGATAAGGAATCCCCAAATATTAAATCACTCGATATTCCGGAGATAACTCACGCTTTTGCAGGGATTCCAAAAACGCTGGGAAACCAGATTCTCATCCCCTTATCTAATGGAAGCATCGCACGCATCTGGCTTAAAGATAACAAGCCAATATTATCCACCGGCCCCACTTGGAAATCTCCCGAAGCTGCCAAAAACACCCCATGTAAAATCGCAATCTTGGACAACAACACCTTCTGCTTTTCGGATGGCACCAATGGCATATCGTTTTTCCGCTGGAACAACATCCCTGATGCCACCTTCGAAAAGATCAAGACCCTGCCAAACCTTTTGCCATCACTTTGCTTTTCCCTTGATTCCATCTTCACAGAAAAAGGCACACTTGGAATCTTTCTAGACCCTCAGGGACAGCTCATCTCATTGGAATCCAAGCCTGATGGGTCTATCCAAAAATTGAACACCCTTAATTTAAAAGTGACACCGAAAGCAAGTTGGATTGTTCAAGGCGCCAACCGCCCTCTCTGTTATGCAGTTGCTTCAAATGCTGGAAGATTCGTCTGGATTGATTTAACTGGAGGAAAAACGCTTTGGGATATTCCGCTTGCCTCTACCCCACTCGTAAGACCCTTTGTAATTGAACAAAAAATCCTGCTCTTTCTGGAATCGGGCGATACCCTTCTTCTCGACGAAGCCACAGGCAAGGTTTTAAAAACTGGATTCAATCTCCCCGAAGGATTGTTCCCTTCTACTACGCCTTATCAAGGCGCAGACAACTCTATTTTTATTCCTTTCACGGACGGTACCGTTCTTCAAACTACTTTGAAAGAACTCACCAACGATTCTTGAAATCGTTCCGATTCTGCTAGTAGATAATGCCAAGTGGGTAAATATCTTTCAGAGCCGGATGCGTCAGCGGCGGTTGCTTTCAGAGTCCCTTCGGCAAGCTCAGGGACCCTTTTTTTATCAAGCGGCGGATGTGGAAACCGACTCTTAACGCTATCTCTTGTCTTACAAGCCTGAAGCGCAAGCGAAGAAATAATAGGTGAGTGTAAAACGGGCATTTTAAAAACCTTCCCTTGCGCTTCAGGCTTGTAAAGATATGCAATAAAAAGTTGTATGCGCCTGGGCAAGAAAGAACCGTCGCTGACGCATCCGGCTCTGAAACCTCCCGCTTCTTTTGCCTCTTCTTGACTGCCTGTATATCTGGTTTCCCGCCTACGCGGGAATGACGGAAACGGGGAGGTTCGCTGCCCCTGCGCCTTGGTCACCTTCGCGTATGCGGAGGTCTAGCCTTTTTGCTCTCTGTATTTCTCGATTCCCCGTTTTTCCTCTTTTTTCAGTGTAATTCCGTGTTAATCCGTGGCTAAAATGCTTTTTGCTTTTCAGTGTTCTTTTGTAGAGAAATGGCACTCACCAGCGGATTAACATCCGCCGCTCATTGGAAGAGAGTCTAATTCCGTCGCTCACACTTCTGGCTTATTCTGATTGGTTTTGTTTTTAAAGTAGTCGTACTTAAAACCAAATCAGTCGTTATCTTTTTTCAGGTCGAGGGCACGGGTTGTAATTCAAAAACTGACCCATACTTTAAAGCTTCACCAATCCTCTCATAACGCAACAACTCCCTAACCCTGTCAAGTTTTCTAGCGTCTTCAACGGTGAGATAAGGGGCCCAGCCGGTATCATCATCAATCAATTCCACCGCAACTTCTGCTGCATACCGACCTACATGGATCAATTTGGTCTTTTTGAGTGTGATCATTTTTTTAACCTTTGTTCTGCTATTTGCAAAGGCACATTAATTAAATGATAACCTCAGGTCGGTAATGCACCAACCCCTAAAGAATGATTCTTAAGACAAAAGATTTTCCTCTAAACCAAATCAGTCGTTATCTTTTTTCAGGTCGAGGGCACGGGCGCCCATGCGTGCCATGAACTTTAACTTCTGCCTGCCGGAAAGCTCTTTGGTGTAGCGATCCTTGACAGCATCAATCCAGCGCACTGGTCTTTGGCCATAGTCCGTGATCACCCGAGTCAACACCGGCCCCTTTTTATCCAATGCAATCTGAATCGATGCTTCAAGATCATCGCCTGGTTTTATCTCATGATAATCCACGCCAAAACCCTTTGCTAAAGCCTCGTAGTTCATGCGTGCAAGAATAGTTGCAGTAGTGCGCAAGTACGCCTGCTTCTGCAGTTTTTGCATGTAATGGTATGTCTGATCATCGAGCACGAAAAACTTCACGGGCAAACACTCTCGTGCCGTGGTCGAGATTTCCATCGCACTCATCAAGAAACATCCATCGCCGGTGATAGTTACTACTTGCCTGTTTGGAAAAGCTTTCTGGCCACCAATAGATGCAGGAATTGACCAACCCATCGCTTGATTATCAGTTGGGTTAAAATAATGTCTTGGCCTGCGGGTGGTAAACGCTTCTGCTGCCCAATGCTCGCTTAAGGTAACATCAACATAAGTGAGGGCATCAGGTTTTGTTGCCTTCCTTAATGCCAAGATGAATTGCATAGGATCAATGCCACACTTGGAATTTGGCTTAGCGTTAGCCCGGGCATCCTCGGCCTTCCATGAGGCAATACAAGAGGTTAGCTTTTCGCTTTTATTTCTGCGGATAGCGGATTCGTTTTCCAAAAGCTTCCTTATAAAGAAACCCGCATCGGTATGCACCGCAACGGTTGCTTTTTTAATTTTGTTCATGTTATCTGCATTGGCATCGACATGAATAAGGTAAGGCTTGGGTGGAAGAGAATAAAAAGCGGTGGAAACTTCACTGAACTTGACGCCGATGGCAAGCACCAAATCCACAGCCATAAAAGCTTTTTCAGCAGTGGGCGTTCCCTGTGGGCCGTAGCCCCAACCTACTGCCAAGGGGTGACATTCATCAATTGCACCCTTGCCTGAAACACTGGTTGCAACCGGGGCCTGCAGTACCTCTGCAAGGGTGGTGAGTTCATCAGAGAAATCCTGACACCCGATTCCAGCATATATTCCAACCCGTAGTTTGGAATTTTTTAGCAAGCAAAGTGCCTCTGCAAAGCAAGCTTCATCGAAAGGGATGCCTGGGTTTGGAAGTGGCTGGTTATTAAATCTGGTAGTTTCGATAAAGAGATTATAAGGAACTAAAACTCCAACAGGGCCGGGCTCACCTTCTTTTGATTTCATGAATGCAGTACGGATTGCACAAGGGATTTCATCCACTGTACTTACAGAAATCACTTCCTTAGTGACAGCTTTAAGAAGTTGTTCCATGGGAAGTTCATGCACCTGAAAGGGTCGGTACTTTTCACCCCGGGCAACATCGCCCACAATGCAAACCATGGGAATGCTATCTAAAAGAGCTTCGCCAATGCCTGTAAGAGAATTGGTAAGGCCTGGCCCAGGCACCACACTGATCACCCCGGGCTTGCCTGTTGCTCGGGCATAACCATCTGCCATGGTCGAGGCAGAAAATTCATGGGTGACAAACAAATAAGGAAGATCACGGGATTTCATAGCATCCCAAAGCTCGTTTTCTTGAGCGCCGGGAATCCCAAACACGCATTCGCAACCTTCTGCAAGCAGGGTTTCCACCAGCGCCCGGGCGCCCGACATAAGCCCGACCACCTTGCCGTCATGTTTAATCCGAGCTTCAGCATTTGCAGGCAAAAGTGCTGGAACTGCCCCCACTGCAAGGCCTTGCAAGATAGTTCGTCGGGTAAAATTGGTAGCCATCGAAAAGCCCTCTGTGCAAGCGCGTTCGCAAGATAAAATCAAGATTCATGTATTAGCATCGACTTAAAAGGGCGCCAGCTTCTACAAGTTTTAAAATTTAAACTTGTAATGATTTTAACGATTATTCTAGTTGGCTAAATGGGCAAGAATGGGTGCTTTTCTCTTGTGGTTGCGCGATGAACCAACTATGTTGAAAGTTCCAGTTTTCAACAAATTTGAAGCTTTCGTTTATTAAAGTTGGAGAAATGAAATGTTTTATCGACTGATTGGCTTGGCTTCCCTTCTTGCAATTATTTCCATCCCACTTATGCATTCAGCAAATGTTCGGGGACAAGGCGAAGCGATTGAAAAGAAGTTTGAGGATTTTGATAAAGTTGTAAAGGGAGCAAAAGAATACGAAGGGTTGTTTCGGCTACATCTTAAGGAAGACAAACTCTATGCAGAAATCCGCCCAGATCAGATGGAACGAAATTTCTTACTTCCCATCGCAATCGCCCGTGGCGCAGGCATGGGTGGACACACTCTTAATTTCGACAACCAATGGGTTATTGCATTTAAAAGAGTTGGCGATAAAGTTCATTTGGTGAGGAAAAATGTTCGCTTCACTGCTAAGGCAGGATCCCCCACCGCAAAGGCAGTAGAAACCACCTACACCGATTCAACACTGCTTTCACTGCGAATCATTTCCATCAACCCAGGCAGGCAGAGTGTTCTCATCAACCTCAACGATGTCTTTATGTCGGATTTTGCTCAACTCGGAATGGGAATGTTTGACCCCAGCAGAAGCACTTGGAGCAAGGTCAAGGCTTTCCCCAAGAACATCGAACTTGAAGTTTCAGCAACTTACACGGGCGGCCGCAACCGCGGATTTCATGGAGGAAGTGGCGATAGCGTAATCGACTCGCGTGGTGAAAATGTTGTGATCCATTATGGCATCTGTGCGCTTTCAGACTTTGGCTATCAGCCCCGAATTGCGGATGACCGTGTGGGCCATTTCATCAGTGCAGTCAAAGATTTCAGTTCGGAAAACACCGACACCACTTTCATTCGATATGTAAATCGCTGGAGATTGGAGCGGGCTGAACCTGCGGACCCCAAAAACCCAGGTAAGCTTTCACCACCTCGCAAGAAGATCATATTCTGGATTGAAAAGTCAGTCCCTGATGAATATCGTGCTGCTGTGCGTGAAGGGATTCTTGAGTGGAACAAGGCTTTTGAAAAAATCGGATTCCGAGATGCTATTGAAGTACGCCAGCAGGAGAACGAAGATTTCGATCCCGAAGATATCAACTACAATACCTTCCGATGGATAGCAACCGATCAGGGATTTGCAATGGGGCCATCACGGGCCAATCCTTTGACCGGTGAAATTCTAGATGCAGACATCATCTTCGATGCAAGCATGGTTCGATTCTGGAGGCAGGAAGCAAAAGTGTATTCTGGAAATAACGAACCTGCGAGCTCCATCATGGAAGCACGCAAAGGTTTAAACTTCCTGCAGACGCCCACCCTGCCCGGCTTTTTCCGCGATGGCCTTAACTGGAATAATGCAAACACCACGGATGACCATCGCAAAAGTGCAATCGAACTTGCAGGCCAGCATGGCCTATGCCAATGCAGTTCGCATATGAAACACGAATTAAGCCTGGCAGCACTGGCTTCGATGGACCGCAGTTTGCTAAAGCCTGGCGAAAAAATCCCTGAAGAGCTTCTAACCCAAGCCATCAAGGAAGTGACCATGCATGAAGTGGGCCATACACTTGGGCTAAGGCACAATTTCAAAGCCAGCACCTTTTTAAAGAACGATCAGCTTCATGATACAACCATTACCCGAAAGCAAGGGTTGGTAGGATCGGTAATGGATTACGCGCCAACAAACATTGCGCCCAAAGGCAAAAAACAAGGTGATTACTACACCAACACCCTAGGCGTCTACGATTACTGGGCCATTGAATATGCCTACAAACCCCTTTCAGGAGGCACCGATGGGGAAGCTGAAAAGCTTCGTGAAATTGCCAAGCTCGCGCCAACCTCGGGTAATGATTACGCAACCGATGAAGATATGATGGCAAGTTCTGATCCATTGGTAAATGTTTGGGATCTGGGAGCAGATCCACTTTTATTCGCCAAAGAGCGAGTTCAGATTGCCAAGGAACTCGTACAGGGCCTTGCAGAAAAAACCATCGAACCGGGCGAAGGCTATCAACGCGTTCGCACCGCTTTCTCAGTAATATTAAACCAGTATGGCAACGCAGGTGCGCTGGCGTCTAACTTTGTGGGTGGCGAATACATGCACCGTGATCATCGGGGCGACCCAGGTGCCCGTGATCCGTTTATTCCAGTGAGTGGCGCCAAGCAGCGAGATGCCCTGAAGTTCGTTCAGGAAAACATACTTTCAGACACCGCATTTTCCTTCCCACCAGAGTTGCTGCGCAAACTTGCAGCAGACCGCTGGATGCATTGGGGCAACGACCGCGTAATGTCAAGCGTGGATTTCCCCTTGTACCAAAAAGTACTTTCAATCCAAAGTGTTGCTATCAATCAGTTCTTGAATAATTCAACGCTTTCAAGAATTCAAAACAACATTCCAAAAGCTGCAGCAAACGACAAACCCCTCGCAATGAGTGAAGTATTCCGCTCGTTGACCGATGGTATTTGGTTAGATGTTGCGAACGCACCTAAGCAAGCTAAAAAGGATGTCAATCTTTCAATCATCCGAAGGAATTTGCAAAGGAAGTATGTGCAATCGCTCTCCGACCTCGTGCTGAATCCAGTCGGGATTTCAGATGGCAAAAGCCTTGCAAGAATGCATTTGAAGGAAATCCAAAAGAACATCGTCGTTGTTCTTGCAGACAAAACCTTGATCATTGAAGATGCAAGCAGGGCGCATTTGGATGAATGCCAAGAACGAATCCAAAAAGTGCTCACTGCATCGATACAATCGCGAGAATAACTTGAGTGCTGATTAAACCAAACGCCCGCAGCTTTCTATAAAGTCTGTGGGCGTTTCGCATTGATAAATTATCTAGTAATCGCTAAGAGGATATGTACAGTGGCTTTATCAACCTGTACGATGCATCTTGTTCAGAATTACTAATACTCAACAGAAACACGCCTTACTGGGGAAGAAATAAAGTATGTCTCCAACTGTGTTTCGAAAAGGACCTTGGCGCTTTTATTTTTTTTCTCGAGAGGAACCAAGAATTCATGTGCATGTCGGACACCCAGACGGCGAAGCAAAATTCTGGCTTGAACCCTCAATAGAACTGGCAGTGAACTTTGGCATTACAAACCAACAAATTTCAGAAGCAAAAAAAATAATCGAGGAACATTATGACGACATACTCACATCATGGCATCGACATTTCGGCACCGGAAATTCTTAACATTTCAATCAATGGTTTCTGGCTGTTAATTGCAACAGAAGAATTATTTGTTCCTTTTCAGAAATTCCCATGGTTCCTAAATGCTACAGTCAAACAAATTTGCAATTTACAATGGCCGACACAAGACCATTTGTACTGGCCAGATTTAGATATCGATCTTTCTTTAGAATCGATCCGAAACCCAGAAGCCTTTCCATTAGTTTCTAACCCAAAAAAACAATACTAGCTTAATAGTTTTTCCTAACGGGCTTAATCTTTGCCAAGCACAATATCGCCATAGGTGCTGTTTACTATCGCTTTCAGTTTATCCTACTCCAAAACCATGAAAAATCGGCTAAAAGAATACATGACAGCCTATTTAAAAGATTCTAAGGTCTGGAATATCAATGCTTAATTGATTTCCAGGATTCCTAGATCAGGCTGATTTTTGGTTACTTTTACTTTTAATGAGCTAGTGGCTGGATTTTGGTATTTGGAAGGAAATAGTACTATTCCTTCCTTCCGAAATTGTTTCTCAGTTGCAGCATCTTCCCAAGTTGAATCAGACTCATTGCTGGATACCGTCAAAGTGATTGTATAATCACCTTCTGGGGCTCCATCCGCAGTTTTAAAAGTAGTTGCCACGAATTTTCCATCATCGTCCGTTGTTGCCTAAGATTTAATTTTCTGATTAACATCTACAGGATGAAAAATCAGGATAATTCCTGCGAGTGGTTTACCTTGATAAAGAATTTTACCAGATGCAGGAAAAACTGGTACTGTAGACTTGAACGATGATTCTTCCCCACATCCTAAAATCACCATGCAAAAAAACAGGTGAAGAAAATAGGGCTTGGTACTAATCCACATTTACTATTTCGCCATTACTTTTAGTTATAACAGCGGCAACTACAGCAACACTTATAGTTTCCTTAAAAAACCGGGTTGAACCATCACCAAAAACCACATTGGCACCGCCGTTGTGGAAAGAATAGATCTCGTTATTATTACTACAGTTGGAGGCACAAGGCCCTCCAGAAGTAAAACCGTCTGTGGCGTAACCATGCAAGGTAAAGGTTCCATCATCGTCGGACCAAACTGAGCCAGAAATTGCGGTACCCGATGTAATTTTCCCTTTGGCATATCTATTTGGTCTACCTGCATCCTCAACAATTAACATGGTGTTCGAAGTACCATCAGTTATAGCAACCATTGTAGTTTGGAAGCTAAAATCTAGGATGCCTCGCCTAGAATAATCATCGAGGTTATAAGGTATAAGCCCTAAAGAATACGCATTAGGGATGTTAGCGATTTCCACGCCATTCATGACATTGTAATCCGAGGTATAAGCATTTGTGTAAGCATGGGTGGCATTACCAGAGATGGGTTGAGTTCCCGGGGTGGATGGACAGTTTAACAGGTTCATCTTGGTCTGGTAGATACTAGCCATGTCAGGGTGGTCCCAATTCCTGCGGGATGCCCCAGTTGCAGTTGGGAAAGGTGAATATATTCCTTCATATTTTTTATATAACGCTTCTTGCTCGATATAAGGCAAAATCAACACAAATAGGGAACGATTGGAATTACCATAAATAGCCCTGCCTCCCGCATTGGAAACCCGGCATAAGGGAAATCGATTGAAAGTGTTTTCGGAATTTAAAACGCCAAGCCCAATATTTCGCAGGTTGTTGGCGCATTGCATTCTAGCGGCAGCTTCACGGACTTTTTGAACGGCGGGCAAAAGCAAACCGATTAATAATGCGATAATACCAATCACTACCAAAAGCTCAATCAGGGTAAACCCCTTGTGCTGATTACGGTAGAACATAATATCGGCCTCTATTATTTACTTCTTAACCACATTAACAATGTAGCA
>CAJCCR010000303.1 GCA_903960945.1 uncultured Planctomycetaceae bacterium | reverse complement strand
TCAATTCCGTAAGGGCCGAACTGCTTTAATGCGTCTTCATTTCCCGCAGTTCTAACGATAATTTCTGGACTACCCATAAAGCCCCCACCTTCCCTTTTGCAGGTTGATTGAACCTTACGTCTAGCTGTTGAATATATCTTCAAGGGCCTTGCGCATCACCTTGGGATCGGGATCGATACCCGCCCAATGCTTGATACCAATAACCCCTTGGTTTACGAGCATCCCAAGTCCATCAATCACTTTGCAACCTTTTCCCCGGGCATCCTTTACCAGTCTGGTTTCAGGAGGATTAGGGATAACATCTGCAACCACCATCGAAGGTTTCAAAGTGGAAACATCAAGCTCAAGCCTGGCTTCTCGATCTGGATAAAGGCCGATGGAAGTGGCATTGATCACTACATCGGTGCCCTCGGGAATTTTAAAATCCCCCGTCCATTGAACAAACTCAACCTTTGCATTTACTTTTTCTCGAAGCAACTTAGCCAACTCTTCACCCCGGGTAACACTGCGATTTACCAAGGTGAAATGGCTAGCGCCCGCAAGCGCAAGCTCTACGGTGATGGCCCGAGCAGCACCGCCTGCGCCAAAAATCACAACACGCTTCCCCTTGGGATCGGTCAACTCTTTTAACGATTCAAGGAACCCCTTACCATCGGTGTTTTCACCAATCAGCTTTTCACCCCTGCGCACAACACAGTTAACCGCACCCATAACCGATGCTGATTCACCCAACCCATCCAAATGGGCAATGACTGCAACCTTGTGGGGAATAGTGCAATTAAACCCAACAAAACCCATAGCACGAGCGCCTTTTACAGCTTCACTCAAATGGCTCGGTGCAACCTCAATCGTCAGATAGCGCCAATCCAATCCATGATGCTTATAAGCGGCTTCGATCATCGCCTGAGTCGGATTTTCACTAACAGGCTGACCAAAACATGCGGTAAGTTCTTGCTTAAAATTCAAAACCTTAGTCATCGTTTCATCCTTATTTAAGTTCGGGGTCTTTCATTGCATCAGCTTTTTTATACAAGCCCGTAGGAATCAAAATCTCTTTAGGTGGCGTCTTGCCATCGAAATAATCTAGCATTGCAGCAACAGTTTGCTGCCCAATTTTATCCGGGAATTGCACCGGGTCTGCAAAAATCTTCCCTTCCTTGATCGCTTGCTTACCATCAGGCTGACCATCAAACCCGATGATTTTTACTGCATCAGCCTTGTTAGCCCGTTCAAGTGCTGCCCGGGCCCCCAATGCTGAAGGATCGTTGATTGCGAAAATAGCTGCAAGATCTGGATGTGTTTGTAATACATCTTCAGTAGCACTTTGGCTTTTATCTTTCTTCCCATCGCCTGGAAGCTCTGCAACTATCGTTATCTGAGCCTTTGGGTTTTTCTTGTTGTGCGCATCGATAACTTCTTTAAAACCTTTGACCCTCAAGATGCATGATTCAGCCTGCCTAAAATCGAGCACAGCAACTTTGCCCCCAGCTTCGCCCATCGCTTCAGTAGTTGCAATTCCAGCTTGCTTGCCCCCTTCGTAATTATTGGTTGCAATATGAGTCACCACTTTGGCATCGGGAGCCAGGCATGCGATATCTGCAGTAAATACAGGCACACCCGCTTTATTCGCTTCTTGGATAACTGCACCAATCGAGCGCGAATCACAAGGGCATAACACAATCGCAACTACTTTTTTGACTAAGAAATCTTTGACCTGACTTTGCTGCTTTGCAACATCAAATTCCCCGCTCACCACTTCAACAGAATATCCTGCTTTTTCCGCCTGCTCTTTTATCGTGTCACCTATAACCTTAAAAAATGGATTCGTAAGAGTAAGCACAGAGACGCCTATAATACCCTTCAATTTCACAGGTGCTTTTTCTTTGGCCTTTTCCTTTTTATCCGGAGCAGTATTTCCACCACAGCCCACCGCTGCAAAAAATGCAACAACCAAAACCGTCTTTACGAAAGTATTCATACTTATCTCCCATCCGTTTTACTTAGTAATAACTTTGGATATTGTTGCTTAGAAATAGGAGCAAAGAAATAGAATTATGGTTTCAAAGATTGAAGAGGCATCAGGGTGATATCAAACCCCATTTCAACTTCCTCGCGAAGGATCAGGATTTTCACCACATCACCCACTTTTTTCTGATCCAAAACCAAGTAAAGATCTTTCAGCACCTTGATTTGCTGGCCATCAACTGATTTGATGATATCACCCAGCACGATGCTGCCTGTTTTCTTTCTGGAAGAACCACGAATCCCAACCTTTGCTGCAGCACCATCCGGAAGAACATCCAAAACCACAACACCTTGAGGCACCCATTGCCTCGACATATTATCAGGCGCAAGAGTAACCCCCAGACCAGGCTTGGTAACTTTTCCATGCTTGATAAGTTCGGGCACCACCCGGTTCACCTCATCCACAGGAATTGCAAAACCAATCCCTGCAGAAACTCCGGATGTACTATAAATTGCAGTGTTTACCCCGATAAGCAAACCCGCACTATCAAGAAGTGGACCACCCGAATTACCCGGATTGATCGCAGCATCAGACTGAATGACATTCTTAATCGGCCTTTTATTTACTGAATCAATCTCCCTGCCCAACGCACTAATAATCCCCGTGGTCAAGGTCTGATCAAGGCCAAAGGGATTTCCAATCGCATACACTTTCTGCCCAACTTGGAGATCATCAGAACGGCCCAATGGCAAAGGTTTTAGCTTCCCCTTCGGGGCATCGACTTTTAAAACTGCAAGATCCTTATCAGCGAAAAACCCTACAAGCCTAGCTTGAAAAACTGATTGATCTGCAAAGGTAATCTGCGCTGCATCTGCGTTTTGAATCACATGAAAGTTAGTTACAATGTGCCCTGCATCATCCCATACAAACCCAGACCCTGTGCCCTCGGGCATCTGCTGAATGTTCAAATTGATGCCACTCTTACGATTGGCTAGGGTAGTAATATTTACAACCCCCTGCCTCGATTGATTATAAAGCTCGATAGTGGATTTTTCATCCTCTGCAAGATTACCGCGCGCAACAATCGGCCTAGCAGAACCATACTTAATATTATCCGAGTCCCCATTGTCCTTAAAAAGAATATCTTTGCCAAAGATAAACGCAAGAACTAACACAAAAGGTAGAAAGAGGGCAAAGATGGAAATGATTACGACAAAAAGCCAAAGCATAACTGGCCTTGATCTTGGTGGGTCATTATTTAAAATCTCATCATTGCTCATGTATTTTAATCCGTTGGTCAGATAAACAGCTTTTTAATGGGCTTCCCGGTAGAAACAGCCACAGGTCGGTTCAATAGATCATGATAATGCTCGGTGGGCGGAACGCCAAGCGCATCAAACAGCGTGGTGATAATATCTTGTGGGGTAACCCTATCCTGAATGGGATAAGCCGCTGCGCGATCGGTAGCGCCAACCACGCCCCCTTGGGTAACACCGGCACCTGCAAAAACAACAGAGTAAGTTGTAGCCCAGTGTTTTCTTCCAGGCGTTGCCCCCGCAAATCTAGGCTCCAACGCAACCAAAGGCGCCCTACCAAACTCTCCCATACATACAACAAGTGTCGAATCCAACAACCCTCGTGAATCCATGTCCTCTAAAAGAGCGGAAAAACTTTGGTCAAAACGAGGCAACAAATGATCCTTCATCGATTCAAAAATATCGTTGTGCGTATCCCAGCCATATTGATCAGTTTCATTAGGCGCAGAATCCTGCCCTCGGATATTCGGATTCCAAAACACTGTCACCCATGGCATTTCTCTTTCAACCAATCTGCGGGCAAGTAGACAAGCCTGACCAGAACGATTTCGACCATAGCGATCGCGAACAGAATCCTTTTCTTGGGAAAGATCAAACGCACTTCGAGCCTTGGGGTCACTCAAAATTTGATACGCCTGCTTGTAACGCAAATCATGATCAAGCAACCCAGGCACTGACTCCCACTTACGCTGCTCTTTTTCCAACGCATTCTTTAAGGATTGCCTTTGTTGAATTCGCACCGTGGGTAGTTCTTCGCGCGGGTTGAGCGAAGGAAGCGATTTCTCGGGGTTGCTCCCATCTACCGCAAGGGGATCATAGGCCCGCCCTAAATAGCCACTATTTTGCCCAGGCGAGTTTAACTCGGGCACCAACAAGGGCCCATTGACATGAGAACTAGAAAAACCAAAAGGCCCCATGGGCCTGATTCTTCTATAGATCGAACCAACCGTAGGTAGATCATCAGGTTTGGGTGGTGGATTCGCTGATTTCTGCGGATGAAAATGCCCGGTTAAACTCAGATAACAAGCAGAACCATGATCCAAATCATCATGACTAACACTTTTAAGAACCGTGAATTTATTAGCTACATTTGCAACTTTAGGAAGATGTTCACCAAAGCGCAAACCGGGAACTTTCGTAGCAATCGAACTAAAGGCGCCTCGGATTTCTATAGGTGCGTTGGGCTTGGGATCCCACATTTCTAACTGGCTTTGGCCCCCGCCACAAAATACTACAAGTACAGACTTTGCCTTGCGAGTTTTTGCATCATCCCCAGTTTTGCCATTGGCAATACCAGAAAGCAAAGGCATGCCTAAAGCTAGGAACATCCTTCGATCAAACATAGTATCAGCACGAAACGCCAGCATGTATCCTCCGGATTAATTCTACCATATGAGATAAAATCGCGGAGGGATATTCCGATTACATTTGCATGGTTGTTTCAAACTTCAGCACACCTTTGGCCTTATCGAAATCCACCATTACTTTGCAATGATCTTTGACTTTCCCTTCAAGCATCAATCTTGAAAGCGGGTTTTCGATTTCTTTTTGAATGGTTCGTTTCAAAGGGCGTGCACCATAAGCGGGATCGTAACCTACTGCAACCAAATGCAACCGTGCTGCTTCGGTAAGCTCTATCAAAATATGCTTTTCATCCAATCTGGAACGGAGTCGGCCAAGAAGGATTTCAACAATTTTTTCCAGATGCTTTTCGCTAAGGGCATGAAATACAATAATATCATCAACCCGATTAAGAAACTCCGGCCTGAAATTCTTCCTCAGCTCTTCAAGCACTGCATCTTTCATGTGATCATAAATTTCCCCAACGAAGGAACCCTTAAACTGAAGGATCCTATTGCTTCCTATATTCGAGGTCATGATAACAATGGTATTTTTGAAATTAACCGTACGGCCTTGGCCATCGGTTAATCTGCCATCATCGAGAACCTGCAACAATAAATTAAACACATCGGGGTGAGCTTTTTCGATTTCATCAAAGAGGATGACGCAGTAAGGTTTTCGCCTGACCGCCTCTGTCAACTGACCGCCCTCTTCATAACCAATATAGCCTGGGGGTGCACCAACGAGCCTAGCAGCAGTGTGCTTATCTTGATATTCAGACATATCAATACGAATCATGGATCGCTCATCATCGAACAAGAATTCAGCAAGCGCTCTTGCAAGTTCAGTCTTCCCTACGCCTGTTGGCCCAAGAAAAATAAAACTCCCAACAGGTCTATTGGGGTCTTTCAAGCCGCTGCGAGCCCTTAAAACAGCATCCGAAACCGCAGTTACTGCTTCATCCTGCCCAACGACGCGCTGATGAAGTTCTTCTTGAAGGTGTAACAACTTCTGCAGTTCACCCTCAAGCAATTTCGAGACCGGCACACCAGTCCAC
>CAJCCR010000302.1 GCA_903960945.1 uncultured Planctomycetaceae bacterium | reverse complement strand
GAGTTAGCTGGTACAAAAGGATGTGGGATGATTTCTCTGAGTAATTTGGAAGATGGAACAGACCGATCAATAATTCCCGCATTATCAAGTTGAAATCCAATCTTGCGAAAGCTTTTATTATTGTCGTGGGAGTTATCCGCCCAAGTGCCTGTACTCCTTCTATTGTTCATGACTCGTTGTAGATCAACATCTGCAATCAGATGGCTATCTTCTCGATTAAATCGAGTGTTTTCAGCTATAAGTTGGCCGTTTTCACCAATAATACAATGCCCGCCAAAAACCAAATCGGTGCTTGATTCGTGAACCCCGCTTGATGCATAAGCATAAACAGCCATGCTTCGGGCAGATTGTCCGAGGACTAGATTTTTTCGATAAGGCGCTTTGCCAACGATATCGTTGCTTGCAGAAAGGTTGGTTAAAAGTGTTGCACCAGCAAGCGCTTGAAACGAGCTCGGGGGAATAGGGACCCAAAGATCTTCGCAGATTTCAATACCAAGAATAAGTTCGGGGAAATCTTCTGCAGCAAATAATAGATCCCCGCCAATGGGGATGGATTGCCCGAACAAAAATACTTCGTTAGAGCGCAGATTTGCAGCCGGGGAGAAGTAGCGTCTTTCGTAAAATTCTTTGTAAGTGGGAAGGTAGGATTTAGGAACAATGCCAAGAACTTTTCCTTTGTGAATAACGATAGCGCAATTAAACAATTGCGAATCAACCGAGATGGGTGCACCTATTAGAACCAACCCGTCAAACACTTTTTTAGTTGCTTCGATTACCGAGAGGATTGCAGAGTTAGATTTTTCTAGGAGGGCGGTTTGATGGAAAAGATCAGCGCAAGTGTATCCAGTGATTCCAAGTTCAGGGAATAAAGCCAAGCCGCATTGTTGAGCCTGGGCTTGTTGTAAAAGATTGATGGTATGTGCGGAATTAAATGCGCAATCAGCAAGCCCAAGCTTGGGGGAAAAAGCAGCGATTCTAAAAAAGCCAAAGGTCATTGGGGCAGCCTCTGAAGAGACGGAAGCGCTCCGCGCAGAAGTTAAATCCTTAAGGATATCTTATAAGATCATACAACCCTACAAAAGCGAATAAGTGGGTTGGAAGAGCATGAAAGCGGTAAAACCGACTGTTTAACTGCTATTTTTGGAACAAAGGTTCAAGATTGAGCGTGTGAAAGGGCCCTTTAGAGGATGGTACATTCTGGAAAGCCAGATGTAATCGGAGGGTGCCCGGTTCAAAAACCATCGTTTGCAGAGTATCATCGCCTAGATTGACGGAGTCAAGATACTCCATGACCTGCGAAGGCGAGACCTTGTTTTCGTTGTTTCGGAGTTCCTCTAGAAGAGTGAATCGCTGGAAAGATCGACGTACATTTATTGGGAAAAAAGGTTTGATTTCAGAACTGCAGAAGTGATTGCAGCAAACCGCAACGCCATCTTTAGACTTTCGTTCAATCACTTTGTCTGGGGTCACTTCGAAAACCGCAGAGCGCTTTCGATCTGCAATTAAAAGATTGGTGGTGCTGGTTCTGGGTAGCTTTTTTAAAAGCTCGTAAGCTTCGTCCACAGTGGAGCATTCTTCGAGCAGTTGCCTGTAACACATGGCATAAGGGATACCATTGTAGTTGAACTTTTTCTGGCCCGTTTTGATGTCGATAACTTCATGAATTGCCAAACAAAGCCCATCCTGATTCATGCCTGAAAGGCAGCCAACAAGGCCGGGAAATCCGATTGCAGCAAAAGCCTTTTTGTTATCTGGTTTGTAAACCGTCACGAGGGTGTATTGGTTGATATAGCCCAGGGAAGGGTAATCGAGGTTGCGACCAAAAAGCATGCTGCCTGTTGAGCTTTGTGCGGGCTCAATAGTTATTCCAGAACATGCCACAACTTTCTTTAAATCAAAAAGAGTGTTTCCCACAATGAGATCTTCTTTGCTGATTCCAGAAGAAGTAGACATCGCATTTAGTTCTTTGGTGTAATCTTCAGGGAAGTAATTTGCCAT
Organism: uncultured Planctomycetaceae bacterium; assembly: GCA_903960945.1. Taxonomy (GTDB): domain Bacteria; phylum Planctomycetota; class Planctomycetia; order Gemmatales; family Gemmataceae; genus UBA969. Next base: position 10,801 of record CAJCCR010000302.1, on the reverse strand, counting down.
GCGTTGGCCAGCCTTGGCAAAAACAATCCACATGAACTCTACGCCGAAGTGGCTTAAAACATCGCGAGGGTATTTGGTGGCTTGGGGTGCGTTTTTAACCGCAAGTTTGCCGATGGCTTCTCCCATTTGTTCGGGAGTACCCTTAACTTGTAGAACAGGAATATTGTTGATGTAGCTAAGCTTTCCGTTAGGGGTTTCTGAATTCCCTGGGTAACGAAAAGGAGCTTTCTTTTCAATAGGCTGTATAGCACCTGTTCCCAAAAGAAACATGGTGGTAAGAACCAGATAAATAGATATGTACATTGTTATTCCTAATCTAAAAGCAAATCGACTTCCATTCTTTAGTGAAAAATACCATGATAGCCTAATTAAGTCAGTAGGAGTTGGTATCAATCAAGGAGCGATAAATTGAAATACGCAGTTTTAGGCGCTTTTGGTCAACTGGGAAGAGATCTTTGCCCCGCCTTGGGAGAGGGGGCGATCGCCTTGGATCGAAGCAAAATCGATTTAGGGGCACCAGAAACCATTGGCAAATGCCTTGAGGAAATTAATCCTGATGTGGTGGTGAATTGTGCAGCTTATAACTTTGTAGATAAGGCTGAAACCGAACCCGATAGTGCGATGCGAATCAATGCTTGGGGGTTAAAAGAGTTGGCGCAGTGGTGCAAAGCAAAGGGCAAATATTTGGTGCACTTTAGTACTGATTATGTATTTGGCCTCGATAGCCAACGAAATAAACCCTACGAGGAAACCGACAAACCTGGCCCGGTAAGCAATTATGGGATTAGCAAATTGGCAGGGGAATATGTGGTGAGTGCCAACTGCCCTAACCATTTATTGATCCGAACTTGTGGCTTATATGGGGTATGGGGCAGCGGAGGCAAAGGCGGAAATTTCGTGGAGACGATGTTGCGAGTCGCTTCACAAGGAAAGCCCTTGAAAATCGTTTCAGATCAGTATTGCACCCCCACTTATACCAAAGATTTGGCGTTGGCCAGCGCCTTTTTGATCAAGAGTAAAGCGCAAGGATTATTGCATCTTACGAACCAAGAATCCTGTTCTTGGTATGAGTTTGCGCAAACCATTTTTGAGCTTAGCCAAATTGAGGCCTCGATTTCTCCTATTTCGAGCAAGGATTATAATGCACCAGCGGCCCGCCCTGGGTATAGCGTAATGCAATCAGGGCGATCGAAAGAGCTAGGATTTTCCCCCTTAAGAAGCTGGAAACTTGCATTGGGCGATTATTTGCAGGAAAGAAAAACTAAGAACTAAAGTGATTGAGTAATTCTGAAAAAAACCAGCTTGGTTGTTGGCAATTATTGAGTTTAGGTTATACTAGCTAATTGAAAGTTTGTTGCTCTTAGGGAAGTTTTTAATTTAAACATGACAGTCTCAGATAATAACTCTGAAAATTCAACAGATACTTCCGCAAGTGCGGATGTGTCGCCGAATCCGATGCGCGAAAAACGGGCGGTTTCTGATCGCAGGCGGGAATTTATTCCTGTTGTAGTAGAACGACGCACGGGTTTAGATCGCAGAATTGAGTCTGAAAAACGTAGGATGGTCGATCCCGTAACTTTTGAAAAAGAATATAACGGCGACGAGGTGGCATTCATGAATGCCATGGATCAATACAAGCGCTCTAACCGCAGACCATTCCCTACTTGGAGTGAGGTGCTTGAAGTATTGGTTTCGCTAGGATATCGTAAAGTTGCAGAAGCTGCACCTTTGCCTGGACTACCTGTAAAAATAGAAAACAAAGATCAAGTTTAAATCTGATTTTATTCCGGATCGATTTCTAATCCAACAGCTCTCATCAGTTCCAATGCATTTGAATGTCTTACAACTCCAGGCTTCATAGTGTAATCGAAATTCAAATTTCCTTCTTCAAACCTATCAGCGAAGTGAGTGTTTTTGGCATCCGATATGGATTGATCTGCAATTGCAGCGAGAGAAAGGTCGTGCGTAGTTACTATACCGATTGCGGATCTGCGCATAAGCCCTTTAAGCACGCCTGATGCACCCAATTTTCGATCGTGTGAATTGGTTCCGCTAAAGATTTCATCCAAAAGAAAAAATACCGGGACTACGCCATCAGCAAGATCCACTACTTGACGCACGCGTTGAATTTCTGCGTAGAATCGTGATTTTCCCTCTGCTAGGGAATCCTGGATTTTTAATACAGCAGCAAGAGCCATGGGCGATATTTTCATGGATTTAGCTTTTACGGCTGCCCCTGCAAAAGCCAGAACAGTATTGATGCCCACGGTTCTTAAGTAAGTGCTTTTACCCGACATATTCGAACCGCTGACGATCATAAGTTTGGTCTTGGAATCCATTTCGAGATCGTTGCGCACGCATGCATCTTTATGCATGAGCGGGTGGCCAAGCCCGGTGGCATGGTAGAAGGATTTTTCTTGGGAAAGTTCAGGGAAGATATCTTCTGGATTCTCAAAGGAATAGTTGGCGAAAGAATTAAGTGCCTCGAACTGGCCGATAGTTTTCATCCAGTCGTGCACATGTTTGCCATTGGTGGTGCGCCAATTTTCGAGCCCGTAACCAACCACAATTTTCCAATTCAGCAGAAAACCAACGGGGGAAAACATAAGGTTTTTAAGCGCATTGGAAAGATCGATCCAGACCGCCAGATTAGAAATTAGAACGGACGGAGGATTTTTTGAAGATGTATCCTGAATCCGGGTTTTCATCTCCTTGAGCTTTGCGCTATTAAATGAGTTGTTTTCTAGGAACGCCATTGCCCGTGATAATACACCAAAAGACCCGGTATGAAGGTCAACCCCTTGGTAGATTTTTTCTAAGCTGCGGGCCATGAATGCGTGGAGGATGATGTTTACAAAAATAGCGATGGCAATGGGGAAGAGTCCCAACCCCAAAACAACGCAGGCATGAATGGAAAATAAAGCGTAGCAGGCAAGGGCGAGGGCGATAAAAAGCGGGATTTTAGATAACAGATGCGGGGGTTGATCTGCCCATGAAACCAAAGACGCAATATCTGCTGGGTTCTTGCTACTTCCAGCGCGTGCATTCATTTCCTGCCTTAAACTAAGTAACGGCGCAAGTTCTCGAATGGATTCCTGCCTGTGAATAATTTCATTCGCATCTGCAGGGCCTTGCAACCATTCTGCGAGGGTTTTTTGACCTACAAGGGTGTTTGCAATGCATAGCAATTCGAAAAGTGAACCTGTCCCGAAAATATCCAGATCATCTGCATAAGGGTGATTTGCAGTGCGAAAACGCATGCCTTGGCTGCCTTTTCCCTGCCATTTGAATTTAAGCCTTGCTACCCCTGATTGATAAAATTCGAGATTACGGGAGACATCCTGCCATGCTCGGGTCACTTTTTCGTGTAATACAAGCAAAACAATAAAAGGTGGAATGGTGGTTAATAACAACCAAGCAGAAAATTCTTGCCTGCCTAAACTAAGCCAGCAAAGTAAGCCAAACAAAACAAACCACAGGATTCTGGACTGGCCCAGTAGGTTTTCCCACCGTGCAAGGGATTTGTTTTGGATCAGTAGGGATTTTTCCCTTTCCTCATAAATGAGTAAAGGGTTTTGTTCTGAGTAGTTGTTCGAAAGTTGTGCCATGGTTTATCTATCGGTTCCAATGATTAATAATCCTCTTTTTACAAGTTTGCAGGGTTAGATGCCTTAAAATAAATGTGAAAACTTAAAAACGGTGGGAAGAAAGTTTAAAAGTCCGATTCTGCAGTCTGGGTAAGGTGAATATACTTTAAGATTCAACCTTTGTTTGATTGACTGAAATAATTAATGCAGTTAGCCTAATAAGACGTACAGCCCGCCTTTATGGAGAGCAAAATGATTAGAATTGATGCTAAAAAAGGCCCCCAATTTTGCGATGGATTTACCCGCAGGGATTTTATTCATGCAGGGGCACTTCCTTTGCTTGGTTTAACCTACCCTAAATTTTTGGCAGCGAAAGCCGCGGCGCCAGCACCCGTTGGCGATTCGGATGTAAATTGCATCATGCTCTTTCTCGTAGGCGGGCCCAGCCACATTGATACTTGGGATCCTAAGCCAAATGCGCCTGAAGAAATTCGAGGCCCTTTCAAAACAATTCAAACTAATGCCCCAGGCGTTCGAATCACCGAGATCTTTCCAAAATTAGCCAACCATATGGATAAGGTTTCGCTTATCAGATCGGTTTATCATACCGCCAGTGCAGTGCATGATACAGGCCACCAGATGATGCAAACAGGCAGACTGTTTACAGGTGGCATTGAGCATCCCCACACTGGTTGCGTTATGACTTATTTAAAAGGGCAAAGGGGTGAAGTTCCCGGTCATGTTCTAATCCCAAAGCCCATTGGTCGAACGGGTGGTAACATGCCTCATGGGCAGACCGCTGGTTATCTTGGTAAGCAGCATGATCCATTTGTTTTGGATGCGGATCCGTCTGTAAAAGATTTCAAAGTTCCAGATTTGCTGCCCCCTGATTACATCACTTCGGTAAGGGCGAATCGCAGGCGTAAATTGCGTGATTCAGTCGATGCGAATGTTGCTGCATTCGAAAAAGATTCTAAATCTAAGCAGTTTGATGATAATTTCAACCTTGCTTACAAGTTGATGACCAGCCCAACAGCACGTGAAGCTTTTGCGTTAAATCAAGAAACCGATAGCATGCGAGATCGTTATGGGAGAACCCGCTTTGGCCAGTCATGCCTACTTGCTCGAAGGTTGATCGAACGGGGCGTTCGATTTGTGACTGTGAATATGTTCGAAACAGTGTTTGATGAAATCACCTGGGATATCCATGGATCGAGGCCATTCACCGACATTACCGAAATGTCGAAATTGGTGGCACCAAATTTTGATCAGGCATTCAGTGCGTTGATGGAAGATTTGACAGAAAGAGGGTTGCTGAAAAATACCGTGGTAACAGCTTTGGGCGAATTTGGTCGAACCCCCAAAATCAATCCCGCAGGTGGTCGCGATCATCATCCTGGAGTATGGACAATATTAATGGGCGGCGGGCCGATCAAGGGGGGCAGGGTGGTAGGGGAATCCGATGAACTTGGATATGCGCCCAAAACCAGACCCGTTTTACCAGGCGAGGTTGCTGCAACACTCTTTAAGGCTTTTAATCTTGATCCCCATCATGAACTTCCCGGGCCGCAAGGCAGACCAATGCCCCTTGTTGATTTTAGTCTCAACCCGATTCGCGAACTGTTTTAATTGCCTTCAACCTTTGTCGGATTATCTTTTCATGTGCAAAAAATTAATGATCGCAATGTCGGTGTTATTTCTAGGAGCCTCCTTCGTTGATGCCCAGCAGGTCAGGGTGTTACCCGAGGTGATTGAATTACAAGGGCAGGGCGAATTAAGGTCTGTTTTCGTAGGCATTGTGCAAGATGGTTCTGTGGTTGCAGATCTTTCAACTGCTGCCGATTTTGCTTCATCCAATGTCAAAGTATTTACCGTTGATCAAACTGGGAAAATTAAAGCTGTTGCAGATGGTGAAGCTGTTTTGCAGGTAAAAACCAAACAGGGCGAAGCCACCGCTAAAATTACTGTTAAAAATGCCCTTGCCCCTAAAAAAATCAGTTTCGAAAACGAAGTCATTCCTGCTTTTACCCGTGCTGGTTGTAATTCTGGTTCCTGCCATGGCGCCCTTGCGGGTAAAGGCGGGTTGAAATTATCTCTTCGAGGTTATGATCCCGCTGCAGATTTATTTGTTCTTACCAGACAGGCCAACGCCAGAAGAGATGAGTGGGCTAATCCCGATTCCAGCCTTTTGCTAGCCAAGGCTTCGTTGAAGTTGCCACATGGTGGCGGCAAAAAACTTCCGAGTAATCACGCTGATTACAAACTTCTATCTGATTGGATTTCGCAGGGAACCATGCCGTCTTCCCCCGATGAGCCAAAAGTTGCTGCAGTGGAAATCATACCGAGTAAGCTAAGACTAAAATCTGGTGATAAATTTCGGATGATCGCTCAGGCCCGATACACTGATGGCAGGGTTCGTGATGTTTCTCATTGGGCCAGATTTTCTTCCACTGAAGATCTGGTTGCCTCGGTTGATCAGGATGGCGCAGTTCAAGTTTCGGGCAATGGCGAAGCTAGTGTTATCGCTTTATTTGCCAACCATGCGGGATTGGGTTCCATCGTTTCGCCGTTCGCTAATAAACTTCCCGCAGATTTCCTGAGTAATAGCCCTAGAAACAACTTCATTGATGAGTTTGTAATACGCAAATTACAAGAATTGCAATTGCCTCCCTCTGGGCAAACCACCGATTCACAATTTATCCGCAGGCTATTTTTAGACATGGCAGGCATCTTGCCTACGGAAAAAGAGTTGGAAGATTTTGTAAAAGATACTCGTTTAAATAAGAGAGAGGCGCTTGTTGATTCCCTCTTGAAAAGGCCTGAAACGACTGATTATTGGGCTTACAAATGGTCGGATATGTTGTTGATTTCCACGAGGAATCTTAATCAGCAGGCAGTCTGGGCATTTTATCAATTTGTACGAAAGTCTGTCGCTGACAATCTTCCTTGGGATCAGTTCGCCCAATCCTTGTTGACCGTTAAGGGTAGTAATCTCAACAAAGGCGCTGCAAATTATTTCGTTCTTCACAAAGATGTTACAGATCTCATGGAAACCACCGCAGTTACTTTTATGGGGATGTCTCTCACTTGTGCCCGCTGCCACAATCACCCGATGGAAAAATGGACCCAAGATCAGTACTGGGGGATGGCAAGTTTGTTCGCGCGTATTGGAATAAAGAACGGAGATGTTGCGAACGAAATTATAATTGAAACTTATCCTGTGGGGGAGGTGTTGCACCCTAGAAAAGGTATTGCGATGCCCGCTACTCCTTTGGATGCCCCACCTATGAAGGCTGGTAATTCTGAAGACCCAAGGTTGGTGTTTTCTCAATGGCTGACTGCGAAAGAAAACCCATTCTTTTCGCGGGCAATTGTAAACAGGGTTTGGCGCAACTTTATGGGCAGGGGCCTCATTGAAGCAGAAGACGATTTAAGAGTTACCAATCCTGCATCAAACCCGGCATTGCTTGACGCCTTGGCCGAAGATTTTATTAAAGATGGTTATGACATGAAAAAGCTGATGCGAAAAATAGTGTTATCTGCAGCGTATCAGCGTTCTTCAATGCCAAACTCGATGAATGAAAATGACGACCGTTTTTATTCGAAATTTCTGCCTCGAAGATTAAAAGCTGAGATTTTACTGGATGCCTGCTCTGAGGTAACTGGAGTGCCCACGCCCTTTAACCAAATTTTAAGCAGGGCTGGAGATGCTAAAACAGCTTATGCCGGTTATCCCAAAGGCTTGCGGGCTTTGCAGCTTCCTGATGCCTCCGTTGCTTCCCGATTCCTTGACGCCTTTGGCAGGCCAGAAAGAGCCCAAGCCTGCTCTTGCGAAAGGCAGCAGGATTCCAGTGTTGGTCAGGCCCTTCATGTTTTCAATGGCAATACGCTTAATGAAAAACTTCGTTCAAAGGATTTCGTAGCGGTCAAATGGGTTGGTGATAATCTTTCCGATGCAATGATTGTCGAAAGGGTATTCTTACGTGCGTTATCGAGGAGGCCCAATGCGGATGAATTGTCCAGGTTTTTAAAGATAATGGCAGAGGCTGATCCGAAGGACCCTAAATCCAAACAAGAATCAATTGAAGATCTAGTGTGGGCTGTTCTTACCTCCAAAGAATTTGTTTTCAATCACTAAATATAAAAGAGTTTGACAATGTTGATGGGCCAAGGCTTAGTTCTGCTTTCCAGCATACTTATTTTATCTCAACTTCCCTCTGTGAAACCTAACCCGGTTCGGGGTGTTGCTTTTGCAAAAGATGGCAAAGTCGTGTTTGCAGCCCAAGAAAATAATGTCTTTTTTCTTCGAACGAATGATGGCGTGGTTCTTGCAAAATTGAAAATGGATAGCCCCGTTGTTTCTACCCTTACTTTGTCTGAGGATGGAAAAACACTCGCTGTTGCTCATGGAAAATCAGGCGCTTCAGGCGAAATCGTAACCTACCTTCTTGGTAAAGATCACAATTCTGCAACACCGATTTTTCAGTTGAAAGCCCATAACGATTTGATTCAAAGCCTTAGCTTTAGCCCAGATGGAAAATTACTTGCTTCATGCAGTTATGATCGATTGGTGAAAATCTGGTCGATCCCTGAAGGCAAGTTGGTTCAAGAATTAAAAGATCACAGCGATTCTGTCTATGCCATTGCTTTCAATAAAGATGGAACCATGCTTGCTTCCACTGGCGCAGATCGTGCCATTAAAGTTTGGGATACAAAAACTTGGAAGAAACTTCATGCTCTTAGCGATTCCACCGATTGGGTTTATACCCTGGCTTGGAGCCCGGTGAAAAATCAATTGCTTGGTGCGGGAGTTGATCAAACCCTTCGAATCTGGGCGCTGGAAAAAGATTCTTCAAAGCTCATTGTATCTGCATACGCCCATACCTCCGGCGTTACTAAGGCTGTTTGGACTTCCGATGGAACTAAAATTATTTCGATTGGCGAAGATAAAATCTGGAAGATTTGGAATGCAGATAAACTTTCTGAAATCAAAGCTTTCAAGCCTTTGTCTGATAATCCTTTAGCGCTAAGTTTATCCCCCGATGGTTTAACTACGGCCATTGCAAGAGTTGATGGGAAGTTGGATCTTTTTGATATGAAAACGGGGAATTCGATAAGGCCCCTAGTTCCTTTCATGGAACCCAAAGCCCTATTAAAAAGCTTCAGCCCGACTTATTCGACATTGGGAAAAAAAGTAACGATTGCAATCAAGGCTGATCATTTTGAAGCACCCTTTGTTGCTTCATCAAACATGAAGGGAATTACCCTTTCTTCCTTTGCATCGTCTCCTAAAAGTGGGTTGAGTCTTGATGTGCAAATTGCCGCTAATGCTTCCCCTGGGATTTGTAAAATCAACTTTAAAAGTTCCAAGGGGCAGGTTCTTGAAATGGATCTTGAGATCGATCGGTTTTTACGGATTGTAGAAAATGAGCCCAATGATTCCCGCCTAACAGGGCAAGCTTTGGCTTTACCAATTAGTGTTAAATCATCGCTCCAAAGGCCAGGTGATTGTGATTGGTTTTATATTGATGCACAGGCAGGTCAGGAAATCGCAGTTCAACTTCAATCCGAAAAAGACGACAAAATTTTTGCACCCATGCTGCAAATGATTGCCCCCGATGGAACCGTTGTTGCTGAATCTGCTCAAGGTTGGTTGGCCCATGTATGCTCGCAAAAAGGCAGGTATGCAATTGAAGTCCGGGACCGAGATTATCGGGGTGGCGAAACTTTAGGTTCTTACCGTTTGCATATTGGCAGTTTTCCGATTGTGACTTCGGTTTTTCCTTTAGGCGCCCAGATAGGTAAAGAAAATACGTGGATTCTTCAGGGGGTTGGTCTTGCAGGCAAAAATGTTGTAAAAGCCACCATCCCAAATTCATTTAAGGCCGGGGATAAAGTGCCTTTTGAAAACTTGTTCCCTGGTTTGAATGTCGTCGCCGGGAAAACACTTGTCGCTTCTGATGTGTTAGAAAAAAAACATGTTCAAAGCGAATTACTTCCCGTCCCGAGCGTGGGCAATGGTTTGTTTAATGATCAAAAAGATGTTCATGTTTGGAAAGTTGAAGCTAAAAAAGGCAATAAATTAATCATAGAAACGATGGCGAGTAGGCTTGGCTCTAATGTTGACACCTATCTCGAAGTTTTAGACCCCAGTGGCAATCCTTTGCCTAAAGTCGTGTTGCGGGGGCTTTCCAAAACTTACACTATCTTTCGTGATAATGATTCCGTTACTGCTGGTATCAGAATTGAAGCTTGGAATGAACTTGCAGTGAATGATTATGTCGTTATCGGGACCGATCTGATGAAAATCAGAGCTCTTCCACGAAATCCAGATGATGATTGCAGGTTCTTTCAACTTGATAACAAGCGCATGGCTTTCGAAGGAACAACTTCGATTCATCATTATTTGGGACAGCCTATTTACAAGGTTTCCTTGAACCCGCCTGGTACTACTTTTCCACCCAACGGCTTGCCCCAGATTACCTTGTTTCATCAAAATGATGATGGCGGGCCTAGGCAAGGAAAAGATTCGCTGCTTGAATTTGATCCCCCTGCGGATGGAATCTACACCGTAAGAGTTCGAGAGATGCAGGCAAGATTTGGTCCTGAAGCATGTTATCGTTTATTAGTTAGGCATCCGAAACCAGATTACAACTTGCGTCTTACTCCAGCGACCGCAAGCCCTGGTCCGGGTTCTGGTGTACCAGTGAATGTAGAGATCGATCGGTTTGATGGATTTGATGCAGCCGTCGAAATAAAAATAAGTGGTCTCCCTAAGGGGTTTATTGCTCCAGCGTTTTTTATTCCGCGAGGCGAAAATTCTGCGAGCTTTAGTTTGTTTGCGCAGGCAGATGCGAAAGCTCCCGATGTTGGCCATGGAAAATGGACAGTTAAATCTTCGACCCAAATCAACGGATTAAAAGTTGAAAAAGAATCGCAATTCGATGCACCCAAGTTAGGCCCTAAGGGCGATTTGAAAACTATTGTCAGCCCGGAAGAATTGACGGTAAAGGCAGGCACCGAAGTTAAAATTCTTGTTAAAATTGAGCGAGGCAATGGCTTCGCAGCACGGGTGCCGCTTGATGTAAGAGGGCTTCCGCATGGGGCGAGAGTTTTAGATATTGGCCTAAATGGCATTCTTGTAAACCCTAAAGAGACTGAACGATTTGTAACCATTCAGGTCGACTCTTGGGTGGAACCAGGGAGTTATCCTT
>CAJCCR010000301.1 GCA_903960945.1 uncultured Planctomycetaceae bacterium | reverse complement strand
CTCTAACGAAGATAATCGCATCGATGTTTGGTCTTATTACAAAGATGGCGTCGAAGTTTATCGCGAAATTGATACCAACTTTAATGGCAAAGCAGATCTGTATCGTTGGCTTAATGCAGGCGGTACTAAAATAGGCACCGATGAAAATGAAGATACTAAAATCGATTCTTGGCAAGCCATCAGCCCCGAAGAAGTCAGTCAGGAAATCTTGAAAGCTGTTGCTACCAAGGATTTCTCCCGACTTAAACCGCTTCTTCTTACCGAAGCTGATTTGAAAACCCTTGATCTTCAAGGCGAATCTGCAAGAAAAGTAAGAGAACAAGTGATCGCTTCGACTGCAAAGTTCCAAGCTACACTTACCAAGCTTCCAACCTTGGATGACAAAACCACTTGGCTTCATGTTGAAATGGGTATTCCCCAATGTCTGCCCGCAGACCAAACCGGAAGCAAAGGCGATATTTTCCGCTTTGCAAAAGGTACCATCCTTTATGAAGCTGCTGGAAAAACCGATTGGCTTCAAACAGGCGAAATGTTCCTCGTCAATGGCGCATGGAAACTTGCTGATGCTCCAATCCCAGGCGCTGTAAGCGAAGAAGAAGGTAGCGTTCGCCCAGGTACCAACAAAATTGATCTCGAAAAAGATCCTGAGTTGAAAAAATTGGTTGATGAACTCGCTGCAATCGATGCCGCAGTTGAATCCAACAGCACCGGGGGCGCCAGCGCTACTCTTGCAAAACATCACCTTCGTAGAGCAGATCACCTCGAGAAAATTCTCGCCAAGGTCAAACCCGAAGATCGTGATCCATGGATTAGGCAACTTGCAGACAGCCTAAGTAGTGCAGCTCAAAATAGTGCTGCTGGCGATATGGTTGCTTCTAAGCGCCTTGGTTCCCTTGAAGAACAACTAGCGAAAGGTTTACCAGGCAGCAACCTTGCAGGCTATGTTTCCTTCCGTGGGTTGCAAGCCGACTACGCTGCACGAATTTCCAAACCAGGCGAAGACTTCAACAAAATTCAGAACGATTGGATGGCCAAGCTTGCTGCTTTTGTTCAAGCTTATCCCAAAGCTGATGATGCCCCTGATGCTTTGTTGCAACTAGGTATGGTTAGCGAATTTTTGGGCAAGGATGTCGAAGCGAAGAATTGGTACACCCAGATCGCTAAAAACTTTGCAGGCAAACCCCAAGCAGCTAAGGCTGCGGGTTCTATCCGCAGAATGGAAAGCGAAGGACAGCCCTTCACCCTTACTGGAACAAGCCTTGCAAACCCCAGCCAAACTTTCGATATCACTTCCATGAAGGATAAAATGGTTGTGGTTTATTACTGGGCGAGTTGGAATGGCCAGACACTTGGCGATTTCGCGAAGCTTAAGTTGATCATGGAAACTTATGGGCCTAAGGGATTGGATCTGGTTTGTGTGAATCTGGATACCACTTCTGAGGAAGCTGCAACTTTCTTAAAGAGGTCGCCTTTCACCGCCCAGCATCTGTATCAACCAGGTGGCTTGGAAGGAAAACTCGCAACCGACTATGGTATCCAAGTGCTTCCCCAAGTATTCTTGGTGGGCAAGGATGGCAAGGTTGTAGGCAAGAATCTTCAGATCTCTACGGTTGAAGAAGAGATCAAAAAGAGCCTTAAATAAGTTGTACTAAAAATAATTGAGCCACCGGTTTGAGTAATCAAGCCGGTGGCTTTTTGTTTGTACTCAGTCTTCAAAGCCCATCGACTGCGTTCCTCACTATTAATTACAAATATCCGGTTTTAATAAGTGCCCCTGCGACGAGATTTTGAACTAAGCCCTAACTATTCATCTTTCACCAAACGAAAACCGTTCACATGGATTCGAAGGGCTGGGGCGCAAATGATCCGACTGCAAGATCGTGCCCTTGAACTATTAACCGCAAATGATCCACCTCGTAACACTCGGTATTGGCCTACTGCTGGCCCCTTCGGATCCTCAACCGGCCAACCGGGATATCCTCCATACCAATCTTCACACCATTCCCATACATTTCCATGCATGTCATACAAGCCAAAATCATTGGGCTTATAATTTCCGACCGCTACCGGTTTACCAATATTGGATTCATCGTAGTTGGCATTCCTAGGCGTGATGTAATCCCCAAACGAATACTCTGAGGTTGTTCCCGCCCTACATGCGTATTCCCATTCCGCCTCGGTAGGCAGGCGATAACCTCCATCAGTCTTCGCATTCAACTTCTTGATAAACTCCTTGCAATCATTCCAAGAGATTTGATTAACCGGCAACTTTCCACCTTTAAAATAGCTTATGTTATTACCCATAACAATTCGCCATTGTTCCTGCGTTACTTCATACTTTCCTATATAAAATGGATTGGTGAGTGTTACTTCATGCCTTGGCATATCATTTTCATACCGACCGTTTCCGAATGATCCCATCTTAAAAGTGCCCTCTGGAATAAACATCAACTCTAGCTTGATACTTTCGCTTAAGTCTACTTCCAGGGTTTTAGGTATGTCTTCGTATGAAGTATCTGTAAAACTTTCACCAGCCTCCTCTGCCAACTTTTTATCATGGGCTTTACGCAATCTCGGTTGTGATAAAATAGCAATTGCTTCGTTAAGTGTTTTCATCATCACTTCGGCAGATGGATCGCCGATATTTCTATCGGGGTGATATTGCATTGCCAATTTATTGAATGCTGTTCGGATAATTGTTGGATCTGAAGTTTGTTCAATTTCAAGAATTTTATAATAGTTGATCAAAGGCATAATTGTTTTTGTTTTTCTTATCAGGCATCATGCTTCGTGAAAAAAGCGTTGCTCTCTCCATTAGAATATAACAAAGTATTTAAAAATCTCGAAAGTATTAGCCACGGAATGAGGAATAAGTATAAGCAGAAGATTAGCCACGGAAGGACGACCAAGCAGAGGCAGAAGCATTAGCCACGGACGAACACGGAATTACACGGAAAAGACAGAAGCATAGACACGGAAGGAAAACCAAGCAGAAAATTAGCCACGAAAAAACACACTGCATTCAGAGCCGGATGCGTGAGCGACGGTATAAATATACGGTTTGGCGAAGGGCCCCTTCGACAAGCTCAGGGACCGGGTTTCCTTTGCTACGGTCAGTGAGCTTGTCGAACTGGCCGTTAAGTTCAGGGCAGGACCAAAATAGTTCTGTATCTCCCTTAGGTGCAAAGTCTAAAGTTG
>CAJCCR010000300.1 GCA_903960945.1 uncultured Planctomycetaceae bacterium | reverse complement strand
GCAAAAGAATTAAGATTAGCCACGGACGAACACGGAATTACACGGAAATAAGCAGAAGAATAACCACAGAATGAAGAACAAGCATAAGCATTTGCCACGGTGATACTCATCCCTTAGGTGCAGGACTTAAAGGTTCAAATGGAGTAGTTGCAGTGGGGCTTCCCCATCGCAACTACTCTGTCTTAAAACAAGCTGATCTAAATAAACGATTGGTAAAAGTAAGAATAAGAATGGACCCCCGCTTTTCAGCGAGGGTGACGAAGGTAGTGGTGGAGGATAGAAACCCTGGCTAGCGAAGCGAAGGGCCCTTTTCCCGGAGGGAAGAGGGTTGGGAGTTGGGGGAAGAAAAAAAAAGAAAGAAAAAGAATGTAAAAGAGAAATAGCAAAAGCAAAAGAGAAAGGGTTGATGTGACGGCAATTACTTCCAGTTCCAAACAAATAGTTGTTTATCTTCCATGTGCAGGGCAAGATTTTTAAGGCTGGAGTTTCCGGTATTAATTAGCGATTCGTAATTTGATTTTAATATTCGCAATGGCTTCGCTTTTTGCATAACCACTTGGTCTTTTAAAAATGTGAGAATCTCTTTGTTCTTCCATCCGATATTTTTAACTTCAGATTCATTGGTGTATTCATTTAATGGACTAAAAAACTTGCCAATATCAAATGTACTAATCCAACCTTTATTGGATAAAACCCCAGCATAGGATTCATCGTTACAAAATGTAATTTGCATTATGGGATCTTTTGAAATACCTTCCCGGTAGTAATCTTTAAGACCATTGTCATTAAAACTTATTTTTAAACTGACTGATGAAATTAATCCAATTGAGCCATTTCTTTCATTTGAAACCACAATAACTCCCCTACCCCTTGGATCAGAAACTGCAGCGCTTATTTCCACGGGAAAAAGTTCTGATTCGGTAACCTTAAAACCCTGGTTCAAGTTGACAAAAAAGAATTGATTGCGATTGCAATAGAAGAACTTTTTAGGATCGGTCTTGGAAATAAAACCAAAGGAAATGATAGGCTCCTGATTAATTTGATGCACCTTGACTAATTCGGGATAGGAATAAATTGTAATTGTTCCAGGATTATAAAAACAAAGATATTCACCACAGGCCGAGAAAAAACATTTTCCGGGAGTTCTGGAAAGAGTCAGATTGTTGATTAATTTCGAGTTTTCATAAAAACTAACCTGGCTTCCCTGGGCTATCCCGAAGATTTCTTTACTGGGGTGCAGGAAGTACTTGTCAACATTCTTGAAAACCAAAGGCTGATTGTGCAAAAAATTGGAGTTTGTTTCAAAAACAGCAGGCGAAACTTGCTTATATAAAAGAAATAACCCTGCAGAAAATAGAAGGCTGCCACCTAATACCGTTGCGATTACCTGCCTGCGACTATAAGGGGGCGAGGATAATTTTTTTTCTATCGTTTTGAGTTGCTTTATAACCTCGGCAATAGTTGCTGGCCGATTTTCCGGATTCACCGCCATCAAACTGCGCACCAAGGCGCCTAGAGAATCCGGGATTTTATCCTGAAACAATTGGAGGTCAGGCGTTAATCCTTTTCTAAAATAGGTGATTGCTTCAATGCGGGATGCAAATGAAAAAGGAGGCTTACCACTAAGCATCTGAAAAAGAACACAACCAAATGAAAATAAATCGGATCGAACATCAAGGGTATCGCCATAAGTCTGTTCCGGAGACATATAGCCTAAGGTTCCACAATATAAACCATCGTTGATGGGGGAATCCAGTTTATGGGCTAGGCCGAGATCCAGAATGATAATTTTATCCCTGCCTGATTTTTGCTTGGTAAGCCAAATATTTGAGGGTTTAAGATCGCGGTGCAAAATCTTTGCTTCATGAAGCGCATTTAATCCTTGGGCGATTTGAGATGCAATTTGAATGACTTGATCAGGCGCTAAAGGTTTAAGTTCATTGTTATTCAACCGGGTGGAGAGATTTTCGCCCGCCAAAAAAGGCATTACGATAAATTGAAGATTGTCCCATTCTCCAATTTCGTAAATGTCAACAAGCGCTTCATGTTTAACGGCTGCAATAGCCTTCGCTTCGTTTTCAAGCGTCTTAATTTGCATTTTGCTGTCGGAAATCCGATGAATAATAACCTTGATTGCGACTTTTCGATTAAGCTTTTCATCCAAAGCTTCAAACACAATTCCTGAAGAACCCATCCCCAAAAAGCCCACCAAACTAAATTGGTTTATATGTACACTTTGGCCTAATTGCTTGGCTGCAAGCACCCTATCAACGAGGGACTGGGTTTTTTCAGGGAGATAGCCCCCCATATCAAGTACTTTTTTTAAGATTTTCGGAGAAAATTCACCAAAGGCATTTGTGCTGGTGAGGTTTGGGATTTGAGGTTTGGGAACAGTTGCCTCGATGGTTTCTAGGATTGAAACGCATTTTTCACATCCAAGAATATGTTGGGAGATTAATTCCAGATTATGCGCAGATAAGGAGCCATTAAAGTAGGACTCCAAATCATTACGGGAAGGGCAATCGTTATTTATGTTCAAGGTTCTATATCCCTAATAATTTATCGTAAGCCAGGGAGAATCTTTCAAAAACCATCCGTCAATTCTTTAAGAATTTCAGTAAATTTTTGTTTTACCCTGCAATGAACAATATAAACGACATTTTTGGATACATTGAGGGAGGCTGCAATTTCTGAAGCTTTTTCTTGGTTAACAAAAATCCTGTAGAAAATATCCCAGTCATCCTTGGAGAATCTCATTTTCACAAAGTTCATTGCAGCTTCGGTGGTTTTTTCCACATAATTGGAATCCCATTCCATGCCAATCTCAGAGGCTTCCAAGGAATCCATCGATATGAGGAACTCTGTGGATATAGTGGTTTTAAGGTTTCGTTGGTAGTCGATGATTTTCCGAAAACAAATTGTT
This sequence comes from uncultured Planctomycetaceae bacterium, assembly GCA_903960945.1. Lineage (GTDB taxonomy): Bacteria > Planctomycetota > Planctomycetia > Gemmatales > Gemmataceae > UBA969. The sequence goes on along the minus strand of CAJCCR010000300.1, from coordinate 2,576 downwards.
TTCAGCCATTTCCTGAAAGTTCCCTTGCCCCTGTGCTCGAATCGAATTATTGATTTGTGAATTTCCAGAAAAATATCCTGTATTTTGTCTTCAGCATCTTCACGGTTATCAATCCACTTCCGTACCCATTTATGAATTATTGGGTAATAGGTTTTCACAAACTCTTCCCATGCATTGGGATCCAATAGCGAAATATTCTCTAATAGCGTTTTCGATGTCGTAAACATTTAAAAATCCAACCCGCTCTTAGCTTATGGGTGAATAATAGAGAGACTAATATTTCCCATATAGTTATGGATAGAAAGCGATTGATCCATAGCAGAAATGTGAAGTTTCTGAAAACAACCTTAAAAAACGTAGATATTATGAAATGTTTATGAACTTTTTACGATCTACCTTAAAAATCATAACTCTTGCCCGCTAAGATGAAGCTTCTTCCGCGTTTATTTGGATCAATAATTCATCAAAATTTAGGGCGTTCGATGGGCCTTTTATTACTTACCACTCTGATCTAATGCGAGATTGAGCTGCAATACGTTTACTCCGGGTTCGCCAAGCAGTCCGAATTGTCGGCCTATTGTATGTTGGCGTACCAGCGCGCGCACTTTATCTTCGGAGATTTTTCGGGCTCGTGCCACTCGCCGAATTTGAACCTCGGCTGCTGCCAGGCTGATTTGTGAATCGAGGCCACTTGCAGATGCCGTAACTAGATCTACGGGGATCTTAACCAATACAGCGTCATGCTTTTTCAACAAGTCGATGCGTTCTTGAGCGTTCTTTACCAAGTCCGGGTTGAGTGGGCCAAAGTTTGATCCCCCTGATGCTGCTGCATTGTAAGGAAATAGAGCCGTAGCTGAGAGCCGACCCCAAAAGTATTCCGGGCGGGAGAATGGCTGCCCGATGAGTTCCGACCCCACCGCCTTGGAATCAACCGTGAGAATTCTGCCGTTGGCTTGATGAGGGAAGAAATTCTGGGCGATCACCGTAACGACAACGGGATAAATAAACCCGGTGAGCAATGTCATGGTGCCGAGAAGAATGATCGAGATTCGCAAGTCAGTCATCATATTCAATTCCTGAAAAAGCAGGTTTCAATCAATTTACGCCAATCCAATGGCTGCGAGTAAGATATCAATCGCTTTAATTCCAACGAATGGGACGAGCAGGCCGCCCAGACCGTAGATCAACATGTTATCTCGTAGAAGTTGCGCAGCTCCGACTGGGCGAGACTTTACCCCTCGAATCGCCAAGGGCACCAGGGCGATAATCACCAAAGCGTTGAAGATCACTGCCGAGATGATGGCACTGGCCGGGGATGTTAGACTCATCACATCCAACGCTTTTAATTCGGGATATGTAGAGGCAAACGCAGCGGGAAGGATGGCGAAATACTTGGCAACATCATTAGCAACGCTGAAAGTGGTGAGGGCACCACGGGTCATCAAGAGCGTCTTGCCGATATTCACAATCTCAATCAGTTTTGTAGGATTGGAATCGAGATCCACCATGTTACCTGCTTCCTTGGCTGCCTGAGTGCCGCTATTCATGGCAACGGCGACATCGGCTTGAGCGAGAGCCGGGGCATCGTTCGTTCCGTCACCGGTCATCGCAACTAAGCGGCCGCCGGTCTGATACTCTCGAATCAAGGCGAGTTTTGCAGCAGGAGTTGCTTCTGCAAGAAAATCATCAACACCAGCCTCTACTGCAATTGACGCTGCGGTAAGTGGATTGTCACCTGTAATCATCACCGTTTTGATGCCCATCTGGCGAAGTTCGGCAAATCGTTCTTTGATGCCCTCTTTCACGATATCTTTAAGCTCGATGACTCCAAGCACTTTGGAATCACGACAGACAACCAAAGGCGTACCCCCTATTTGAGCAACTTCTCGCACCGCGGCCTTCACATTTTCAGGAACATCGCCACCCAATGTCCGCACATGGCTTGCAACGGAATCAGCCGCCCCTTTTAGAATCTCAGAACCATCAATATTAACGCCACTCATCCGAGTCTTGGCCGAAAACGGAATGAAGCTTGATTTGATCTCTTCCAAATTTCGACCTTGAATTTCAAATCGTTGATTGGCAAGTTTCACGATACTACGCCCCTCTGCTGTTTCGTCGGCGAGTGAGGCGAGATGCGCGGCTTCCGCTAATTCTTTTTCCATCACACCTTCAGATGGAATAAAACGAGCGGCTTGACGGTTTCCCAATGTTATTGTGCCTGTCTTATCCAACAACAAGACATCGACATCCCCGGCAGCTTCCACGGCTCTTCCAGACATGGCGATCACATTCGCTTTGCTGAGTCGATTCATTCCTGCGATACCGATGGCCGAAAGCAACGCCCCAATGGTGGTGGGTGCCAGGCAAACGAACAGGGCGACGAGCACAGTTAAACTGATGGGGCGCCCCTGCCCCGAAACTGCCACGCTGAATGTCGAAAATGGGTGCAGCGTCACCACGACCAATAAGTAGATCAGAGTCAACGCAGCCAACAGGATACCTAATGCGATTTCGTTAGGAGTTTTCTGCCTTTTGGCCCCTTCAACCATCGCAATCATGCGGTCTAGAAAACT
>CAJCCR010000299.1 GCA_903960945.1 uncultured Planctomycetaceae bacterium | reverse complement strand
GCAGGATTGAAGCACCTGTAAGTGGGATTAGCTCAATACTTCCTACAGGGAAATTTTCGATAAATTTAAACAAGTGATTGCATGGCTGTTTAAAGGATTGTACTTCGTTTTGGCCATCAATTTCAACCAACTCAGATTTAAGCTTTGATTGATATGATGAAGCATCGTATTGAATTGCAAAAAAACCTTCATTCAAAATGGAATTCAAAGGTAGTACTGCTGGAAATCCCCAGAGATTTGTTTTTTTACTTTTAGTATCGGGGGCCATTCGGATGGATAGCGTGGGGGGCCTTGTTTTATTTTGGTCCAAGCTTTTGGGATTGCCAGGAATCAGTGGATTTTCCAATTCTATCCTTAGTAATTGCTTTCCCTGATTTTGTAAAACCGACCAATCTTTGATATGCGTATCTGCATTAAGAGACAATTGCTCGACCCCCCACCCTGCAGGCAACTGCACCAACAAAGAAGAAATTGATCCATTCAAAAGAAAATAAGAAATGGTAGATTGCAAAGATGCACCAGAAATGGTGGGCTGAAATAAAAGCTCTTGTTGAGTGCGAAACTGGGCGCCACCAACCGAAACCCGAATAGAGGGGTATGTCAAATTTTTTCGCGAAGTCAACCCACCACCAACTAACCTTAGTGCTGAATTTTGTAATTGTTTGGTGCGCGTATCAGCAAGAATGAAATCGCCCATGATAAGATCTTCGAATCTAATTTCCGGACCAGCTAGGATGGTGATTTCTTCACGATATGAAGGAAGGTTATTAAATCGTACCCAGGGTGTTTTCCAAAGAGATGATTTTTTAACTAAGGATGAGCCAAGTGTTTTGATCACAATTTTATCGGGTCTACATAAATTGTTGTGTAACACTACTTCCAAAACCTGTGCATTATCTCTAACATATATTTTCCAACTCTCAACCTGATCAGATAACACCTCAAGAATTTTCAAGCCTTCTGCATATTCGAACTCAAGAATTTTCGACCCATTGGTAAGGCCTTCAAACGAAAATACAAATTCAGAATAAGTGGCTTCAGGAGCAATCTCATGGCTTGCCTGAAGTTTGTCAATGCGTAAACCATCAAACCTGCCATGCAATGCAGGATCCTGAAGTAATAGTTCAATTTTTGTTTCGCCACTGGCAATTATCTTCAAAACTTTTTTGATGCTGTTGGGTGCGGGAGAGTAAGGTTCAACAGAACCTTTCGAAATGAGAATAAAATTCCAATTAAAAGGTATGCTAAGCTCAAAAGATTGCAGAGAAGCTTGTGGAATGCGAAGTAAAACATGGTGCCCATCGGGCATCTGTTCGGTTTTCAGCGACCATTCTAAATCACAAGGCGATTCATTATTTTCTGGGATAAGAAGCGAAGTGGTGCCTGGAATAAAATCACCGAGCAGGGCTTCTTTATCTTTCCAAGAAGCTTTCTTAATAGCAATGTTAAGGGGTGAAATGGGGAAATAGGTTTGATTTTTTGATCTCGAATTAAAAACCCAGTTCGCCTTACCTACGATGCCATTATCTTTCCATTCTCCCTGATAACTAGCTTGGGTTAATGCAGAAATGAATGAGAGTTGGGAGTTGGGAGTTGCAGTCTTTCTTAGTTTCTCGAATTCGGATGCGGGCATTGGAACAAAAGCTTCGCGAACATTTTTTTCAAGAAACTTTGCATTTTGCCCAGGTGGAACCACCACAATTCGAAATTGGGGGCCTATTATTCGATCCAAGGAATTATCCTGACTACTGCCAGGCAATACCATCACAAGATATGCCAGAATAAACATTGCACAGGTCATGCAGCGAGTAATTCTCCCAGCTTGCATGATTTTACCTCTATTAATCTGGCAAAACATCTTGCACCAAAGTAGCCTTGCTTGAACGCAGGTTCGAGGTGTTATTACTAGGTATTGAAGGATCAGGACGCACCCAATACCCTGTTGCTTCATTGGTATTTTTTGAAACAGGTTGCTGGGCGTTTCCGAATTGTTGTTTTTTATAATTAGGTTGGATCGTGGATAACGACGCTTTAGTTCTGCTGAAAGAAGCAAGATTGGCTGCCTGATAGGCTATAAGCAATTTTCTAATTTGAATTAAGCCTCCACCGATAATCAAAGAATAAAGTACAGGCTGAATGCCCAAGAAAATTCTTGATGCAAGCATCGGCAAAAGCGCAAAGATTATCGCTGCGAACACAACCATGAAAAATCCAATCCAAGCCGCATTAGTTACAATCCATGTTTTTATTTTCGTGTTGTAAAAAGCATAAAATAGCAGAGAAAACGCAATTAGCGATAACAGCAACTGGAATGCAATCTTGGGGGTATGAACAAGGGTAAGGGAAGATTGCGGAGAATTAAATATAAGCAAATCAGATGAAGCAAGAATTGAATCTTCAGAATTGATATCAGCCTGAGGCGTACCTTCGTATTCCACTGGAACGATAATCGTATCCAGTTCGAAAAAAAGATTAGTCCAGTGCCATTGTTTCGTTGTTTCATAACTTGGTTCAGGCAATAAAGCAATTCGACTTGAGGGAAGTCTGATCCACCAATTTACGCTAAAATCTTGATTGGCAACTAACGGTATGGCCAAGGTGTTATGGAAAGAGGATAAAATCCCTTGGGGCCTTGGGACCATATATTCCCATTCAAGAATAAAAGGTTTGTCTTGGGTATTTTTTGGAAGATTGACCCTTGTAAGGTTTCGGCCTTGGGTTACATATTGCCAATTGCAAATCAAATTATTGACCGAGAGTTTCGCACCTTGAAAATTAGAGGGCATGGAAAAATCAATCACTTGATCAATCGAATTTTTATAATGATAGCTCACCCGGTATACGATTTGATTTTGTTCAAGCTTTGCACGAGCAAGTATTTTTTCGACCCCGGTAACTTCGCCCAACCCGGAAGATAAATCAATCTCTAAAGCGCTGGAAGTTTTTTCATCTCGGAAAGAGGCATTAGGAAGACGGATATTTTTCGCAACCGCTTCCAAGGGGTGTTCTTTCCATGAGTTGTTTTTGGTGGTGATAACCATGCCAGGTTTCGCCCATATCTGAAATACGGAATCTTGCTTGGAATTAAGAAGCGATAAAAAAGGTAACTGCAAGTTCTTGGCTTCCTGCGATATCGGGAATTCATAATCAAATTCCAAGTCAGTTTCTTTATTGGCACCGGTAAGGGCGATAGCCAAAATTCCTGTTTTATCGTCAAGATTTTCAATCCGCCCGCCCTTTAATAGCCTTAAATTTTCTGATAACTCCTTGGGAACACTAAGCTGCACCATCGTAGGAACTCTGCCCAAAAATCGCAGATGCATTTGCTGTTTGCCAAAGGCGCTTGCACCCTTGAGTTGAACATCAATGGTTTGCTTAACTTGGGTTTTATCATCTGCGGGCTTAAGGATTGCATCAATTTTCTGACTAAACTTTTCAGATTTCCAAACCTGCTTGTGCGTTTCATGACTAAGAAGTTCAAATGAAGTATTAAGCTTTTCACTAGTCAACAAATGAAAATCATCCGGGGTAACCAAACTGATTTGCACACCTCTGTCCCGTACCAGCATCGGCAAGGGCAGGGAGATTCGAGAAGTTTCTTCAGGCGTAAATGGTTCGTGAAAATCCAAAGAAAACTGAAAAGGGTTCAGTAATTCCTGAGAAAATTGAACAACCATCTTTCCTGATTTTCCATCAAACGCTACATCCCGAATAATATTAGCTGGAATCGGACCTTTATTTTCATCATAAACCATCCCAGTCGGGATCCGGATTTCAACCTTGTCAGTTCCAGTTCGAACCGGTGTGCAATCAAAATTTGTTGTGATATTCCAATACCATTGATTGTTCTCTTTTCTAGCTAGGCGAACCGTGTGAATCGTTTTTACTTCCAACACCCCACGAATCAAATCCAATTGCAAGTCAAGCAACGAAAGCGAATTCACCCCGGTGAACGCCCCGGGCTTTTCATGAACAGGATGATTCCAATAGCGAAACGATGCAAAAACATTCGGATCCCGTTGTTTATCTTGAGCGCTAACTTCCTGACTGATGATTTCTCCCCTAGGCTGATTACTGACTTTAAGATCACTACCGTGATTACTTAAAAGAATTACGCCCGTCTGCCTGATAGCGCTTGTAAGAAGATAAGGGCCGATAGGTAATTGCCCACCATTGGCTGGAATAGCAGCTTGGCTTTCCACCACAAGCTTTAGGGGTTCACTACTATTATCATTAAGTTTGATTTTTCTGTAACCAGCAAACTTCTGATCATTTTTTTCGATGCTAAGAATGCGAGCTTCATCTGCAGGGCTAAATGGCCTTACTTCACTTCCTACCGGAACAACCAAGTCAAGCACATCAAGCCGGCCACCTAGAGCGCCGATTTTAATTTCCGCCCGTGCATTCAGAAGTTTATCATCCATACGAACAAGAATCGTTGTTTCGGATGTTAGCGCCTTGGGTTGGGAATCTCGCTGCGCTGATTTCCATATCGTTTGAATCATGGTCAAGGGGCCCAAGGTTGCACTCAACCGATTACCCTTAAAAAACACCAGAGGCTCTTGATTGTTCTTGCTGCTGATTTTTGGTTTAATTGTTCCAGAGGGCATGTCGAGTTCAAGCTGGGTAATAGCAGCGCCAGGCATATCCAATTCGAAAGATTGGTTTTCACCTTGATTCTTTACCGTGACCAACAAATCTAGATCAAGATCATGAGCGCCAGGGGTTTCAACAAAAACGACAAAGCCTTCCAAGGTCTTTTTAAGCAGGGGGATTTTTCCATCCATCATTGCAGAACTTGCCTGGCCCAAACCGCAACCAAGCAAAATGTTCATCCCAGGTTTTTCTGTTTGAAATGAAAATCGTATTTTTAACTTAGCAAGATTGGACTCCACTTTTCCATTGATAAGAACCGAACTAGGGGGCAGAGGCTTTATTTCAACCTGCTGCTCCTTAAGCTTTAATAACTCATCCAACAACTCTTGATATTTTTCAGGGGGCAGTACAACCATTTTGGGCAACAGCCTAAGGCTATCTGCTGCTTGTTCACAAAGCACCATAATCGCACCCGCAGGTGCCTGCCAAAAAAAAGCGGCCTTATTATCCGGCCCTGTATTACTTGTTGATTTTGCTTTTTCGATACTTTTCGCTGGAACAGGTGTGGACGGATCTTGAGCCCCTGCATTAGCTATTGCAATAATTAGCACCAGAATTGTAAAGATTCTTTTCAAAGAATACCCCGACATTCGAAAGATCTGACCTTTATTAATTCTAACTCATTTTTTCAGGTTGTGCTGTTAAGAAATGGAATAACCCGACCAAGCCGGGTGTTAAGCCTGTTGGCCTTTTCATAATCAGCAAAAACCAACCCCCTAAAACCATAAATTATAAGGGTAATAGTAATATTGAGGGTTATAAGCTCAACCCCCTTCATGTTAAACTACAACTATTATTTTTAAACCACCAGGAGCTTAATCGCAATGGGATCTGTAATTGATTTTGGCGCTAAGGGCGATGGGATTTCAGATGACACCATTGCAATTCAACATGCGGTCGAAAAATCCGGGGGAGATGTTTTGTTCCCCAAAGGTTCTTACCTGATCACCAAACCCATTCGGATAATGCTAGGCAACACCGGGCCCCATGGATTTCGTTCAGAAGGCGGAACCGCAAGGGTTTTAATGAGAGGGGCAGGGCCTGCATTTCAAATCATTGGTACCCATCAGAAATCCGCTCTTCCCGAACATATCTCGACCAATTTATGGCTCAAAGAAAGAATGCCACTATTTCAAGATCTTGAAATCACAGGAGATCATCCGGAAGCCGATGGTATTTCTTGCGAAGGTTCCATGCAACCCACCTTTAAAAGTCTTTTGATTAGAAAATGCAGAAACGCTCTTCATCTCCGCATCCGCGATCGCAATGTGATTGTTTCTGATTGCCATATTTTCGACAACTCAGGCATCGGCATTTTCATGGATAAAATCAACCTTCATCAAATCAATATCACAGGCAATCACATCAGCTATTGCAAACGGGGTGGTATTATTGTTCGAGAAAGCGAAATCCGCAACATTCAAATTGTTGGCAACGATATCGAATATAATTTCGACCCACTCGAATCCGGTTCCAACGATATTCTTTTCGATTGCAGAAAAGGCACGGTGCGCGAAGGAACTATTGCAGGCAACACCATTCAAGCAAAGGGCAGCCCAAGTGGCGCAAATATCCGCTTCCTAGGTGTAGGAAAAGATAACCCTAACGCTGTGGGGTTATTGGCAATTTCAGGAAATCTCATCGGCAGCCAAGAAACCGCAATCCACATCAATGCAGGAAGAAGTGTCGTTATTTCAGGTAATAGCATTTACAGCGGGTATCATCATTCGCTTTTATTAGAGGATTCCGAACACATCGTGATCGGTTCCAATAGCATTGATCATAACCCGGAATATAAAGGAAATTCCACCGATGCCATCGTAGTCTCTGGCTGCAGAAACCTGCAATTCACAGGGAACATAGTGCAGCATACACGGCCTGCGGAAATCCCAGTCGAAGCCAGCATGGCGATAACCGATTCCACCAATGTTCAAATATCTTCCTGCCAGTTTCATCAGGTACGAAAACGAGGGATTCTTTTTAACAACAGCTCCATGGTTCGGGTGAGCGGTTGCCTTTTTACATCTGAAAAAGAACAGGCTGATTTCATCACCTCTGTAGATGTGGATGAAAAATCTAAGAAAGTGATGCTAAGTGACAACTTTTTCGCCAAGGGCAATAAAGGAAATTTCAACCTGCCTTTGCATGCCGGGCAGGCTTCAAACAATATATCGTCTGATTAATCTTGAAGTGAAGTAGCAACCACCTGCGATTTGGTTTTTTTCCCAGCGAGGTCAACCAGTGCAAGTTTTACTTTTGCCTGGGCACCTTCCCAAGGAAAATTAGTTTCCTCAAGCACAACACACCCACCAAATATAGGGGAAAGGGTGTCGCGTTTTTTCATCAATGCCCAGCGAGATCCGCCATTCTTGTACGATTCCATTAATTTTTCTTCAGAGTGAAACTCGGGCATGGGTGCTTTATTACCAAGATAAAACACAGCTTCTCGAGTTTTATACAAACACAACCCACCTGGGTTCTGAATGGCAAACGCCTGAACCTGTTTAAGAAATTCTTTCTGGGTTCGATAAGCCTCTGCTGCAGGGAAAAAACCTTGAAAAAGGTAAACCATCAGAAACGATGCAAACCATCCGCTACATAAGAACCATGCATTCATTTCTTTTCTACGCACCGCCCAATATCCGATTGCAAGCGTCGATATTGCCATCAATCCAAAAATCAACCCAAAAGGCAACTGAGGCAAAGTATTCCAAGGGTGGGGCATTATGTTTTCTGCAGGCACCAACAAAACCAACATGCTTGCAACAACCCCTAACAACAAATAAGAACTCACCTTAAAAATAAATCCAGCCCACTTATTTAACTTCGAATACTCTGTTGCAAACAACGAAGCAATCAATAGTGCAGCACCAGGCAACACAGGCAGTAGGTAATAGCTTCTTCGCGAGCTTGCCAAGGTGAAAAAAACAAACATCGAGATGAAGTACACCATTGCAAATAGATCAGATTGCTTATCCTTCAATCCCCCCTTGGGTTTTGAAAACGCCTGAACCAAAGCTGCAGGTAAAAATAGAGACCAAGGCGCAAGCAAAGTGAAGATCACACCAAAATAAAGATAGACCGGCCCGATATGATTCACTGGGTTATAAAACCGCCTGATGTTTTCACGCCAGACCATACTTAAGCCTTCGCCATTCCCAAACCATGCCAGCGAAATTAAAAAGGGAGCAAGGTATACCAGAATTGCAATTGGCAATGCGATCAAAGTACGCCATTGAAACAGCCAAGCATTTGCCTTAAAGCAATTAACAACAATCAAAGAAGGTTTGGATGCGGATAAAATCATCACCCGATTTTGTGCCAGACTATATACCCCTGCAACAAGCAAAGGCAATGCGAACCCAAGCAGGCCCTTGGTTAATGAAGTTAAAGCCATCACGAGCCAGAAGCCCAACACCCACCAGCCTTGAGGTTTTTTTTCATACAAAAGAAAAAGGTATAACGCAATTAAGATGCCCGCGATGTTTTCAAGATCTGTCGAAGCATGGCGTGAGAAAAAAACAAAGCTGTAACTGGTGCCCAAGATGATGCCCGAATAGATCGCAGTTTTTTGATCATAAAGCCGCAGCGCTATCAGCATCGTAAACAAAACGCTGATCATGCCCGATATTGCACTCGGCAACCTGCATGCCAACTCGTCCATGGTACCTGTGCACCAAGAGGAAAAAATTACGAGCCAGTAAGAGGCAAGGGGTTTATCGTAATAGGTATTGCCATTGATGGTGGGGAGAAAATACTGTTTGCTTTGCAACATTTCGCGAGGTATCTGGGCCCAGCGCAATTCTTCTGACCACAAAGCTCTGCCACCAAGTTGAACAAAATACAGCAACCCAAAAAAACATAATAGCAACACCATCAGGAACCATGATTTCATTTCATAGCTTTTGAATGATTCAAAATTTCCCGACTGATTCTTGGCCATTGCTTCCTGCAGGATTTCACCTTAATTGTTGGGTATGCAAAGCTTAATCAGAACCATTGTTTTAAGGTAGATCAAAATAGAGGAGTTGCGGTGGATGGGATTGAGGGCACTGGGAAGAGGGTTGGGAGTTCGGCAAGAAAGCATAAGCAGAAGCATTTGCTACGGACGAACACGGATTAACACGGAAGGAAGAACAAGCAGAGACATAAGCATAGCCACGGATTAACATGGAAAAACACGGAATCAAAACACATCTTTCAGAGCCGGAAGCGTGAGCGACGGTAATACACAACCCTTAGGTGCAGTGCCCAAAGGTTCAAATGGAGTAGTTGCAGTGGGGCTTCCCCATCGCAACTACTCTGTCTTAAAACAAACCTCTATCAATCAATTGGAAGTGAAAGTGGTGGAGTTTAGAAGGCGGGCTAGCGAAGCGAAGGGCCCTTTTCCCGGAGGGAAGAGGGTTGGGAGTTGGGGGAAGAAAAAGAAAGTAAAAGAGAAAAAGTAAAAGAAAAAAAGTAAAAGTGTTGATGTAAGAGCAAGTATACAAAAGAAAACCCCACCCACTTCAAGGAGGTGGATGGGGAAAGGTTGTTCAAAATTTACATCAGTCTTTAGTTGACAAAGACGCCGCCTGGGTTGGTTTGTTCGCCGCTGTAGAACTCAAATAACAAATCCAATGCTGGGAAGCTGAATGCTTTAACATGAGGGCCACCGCCTGGGCCTGCGCTAGCGATGATATCTAAAATTCCATCCCCGTTTGTATCTTGAACTGCGACGAATACGCCACCGGTGAAGGCTGGATCGAAGGCGAAGAAGGTTTCCATAACTTCGCCGGTTTGGGAGTCAAGGATGGCAATAGCTGGTCCGCCGCCGAAGCCTGCTCCAGCGATGATGTCTGCCACACCATCGTTGTTAAAGTCGCCTGAGACTACTTTAATAGGACCGCTGAATCCGGGGAATGGAATTGCGGTGCCTGTTTCTGCACCGGTAACGGGATCATGAAGGGTGACCGTGCTAGATCCACCTGAAGAAGGTGGCGGGGGCGTTGATGTGACTAAGGGTGCAATATTCGAAGTTGCAGTCACTTGGGCTGAACCACTTACATAGTTGGCTCGGGTTGTGGTGATGGTAGCAGTGGAAGAAGTATTTGCTGCTACTCCTCTTACTGTTACCAAACCGGTGTTGGATATTGCTACGGTGCCGTTTGCAGTAGCGGTTCCAACATGGGTGAAGGCTCCGTTGAAGTTAGTGATTTGAACATTGAAGCCGTCTGCAGTTGCAGTTGGCGCACCAAAGACTGGTATGGCGGAAGGTCCGGAGATGGCCCCGACGCCTACATCAGCACTTGCAACTCGAAAACCGATGTAAGGATCCTCAAAAGCTGGGTTGACAGAATAAGTGGTTCTGTTTGAAGCCTGAAGAACTTGTGATTCATTATTCACGGCCCCTCCGATGATAATTCGATTCTCGAAGGGGATGGTATTTGAACCGGTGGATGAAGTTTCAAGCCATTCAGCCACATTCCCGCCTTGGCCCATGGTTCCGTATGCGCTCAATCCCCCGGCACTGTACACAGAGGAAGGCGACGATGTGGGGCTCTGGCCGTAAACCGCAGTTCCAGCAGCCGTTCCGCTAAGGACAGATGTGGGTGCCGTATTGCTACCAGTTGGGTAATTCCAGTAGCCAGCAGTTACCCCGTTATTGATTTGATACGCAGACTTAAACCATTCGTTTTCGTTGGGGAGAAAATAATACGCGTTTTCATTTCGAAAAAGGTTCTGACCACCGTTTTGCCAGGCATCCTCTGGACTCCAGAGACTCATGACCCACGAGCTGTTAATCGATCCCCCGTTATAGGCAAGGTTGTATGCAGGTTGGTTCCCAGATTCTGTGTTTAGCCAATTGACGAATGCTGCCGCTTCATACCACTTCAAGAATGCGGCGGGTTGATTCGGGCTCCATGCACCCGCAGTCACTCCTAATAATCCGCCGTTCGTAGCCATCGTGATATTACTTTGGGAAACTTCATAAGTGCTTATCCTATATTCGTATGGAACTGAGCCATAGTTATGCCTTTTTACATCGAAACCAGAATTCCCGGCATTGCCCACATTGACGAAGTCGATAGTGAATTGATTTGATCCACATCCAAATTTGTCAGGGTTTAATTCGTATGCGCCAATGCTGGGTGTGTTAGAAGAGCGGCTAAAGCCGCGTTGATCACAGCCATTAATAGGAGCTGCATTACTTATGGAAGCATTGGCAGCGCCAATAGCAACACTGCCATTTAGCAGCGCTATAGTTTGGGTAGGGCCGCCGTTATTAGCTAGAGTGCCAAGGTTGATTTCTGCAGAAGTTTTCGTGGTAGCCCAAGAAAAAGATCCTTGGGATACAAGGTTGTTGGCTGCAGTTGAAGGGGAAGTAACATGCACGGTGCCATTGCCGGCGTAATCACCACCATTTGTGCTATTGGCAATAATGGTGTTGGCAATGTTGAGGGTGGCGTTGAAGTTATAGATGCCGCCGCCTTTGTTGGATGCAGTATTGCCCGAGAGGGTGGAATTGGTGACGGTGAGGGTGCCGCTGTTAAAGATGCCACCACCATTGGATGCAGAATTGCCATAGAGGGTGGAATTGGTAACGGTGAGGGTGCCGCCGACTCTGTTTTCGATGCCGCCACCCACGGTTGCAGAATTGCCAGCGATTGTGGAATTGGAGATTGCGAGGGTGCCGGTATTAGTAAATGCGCCGCCATTAAAGCTGGTGGCATTTGCCCCGGTAACAGTTACGTCTGAGATGGATAAATTGCCACCCTGCACGATGGTGAAAATACTAAAACCGCCTGCGGTACCACTTATGATAAGCGAGGAAGCACTTGGGCCGGTAATGGTTACGGTGCCTGCTGTGCCCCCAGTAATAGCAGTGCTAGCATCAATGATGGCTGGTAATGCGGCAGTTAAGGCGATGGTACCGGTAACCCCGGTATTAAAAACAATATCATCATTACCAGGGGTGGTATTGGCTAGGGTAATAGCATCCCTAAGAGAAACTCCGGAATGACCACCTGCATCTGAAGTGGTGGTCAACGTGATCGGAGCTGGAACAATTCTGCTTTCAAGTTGGAGAAGTTGCGGGCGGGAATAGGCCCTTCGTGCTTTTCTATTTTGGGAGTTGCTAAATAGCCTGCGGATAGCATTTAAAAGCATGAATAGATTCCTTATACCAAAGCCTAAAAAAGAACAAATCGCTGAGTGAAGTGCATTGGGGTGCAGCAAAAGTCTAAATCTAGGTGGCAGTAATCGGATGTGAGTCGATTAATACAAAGTGAATTTAAATAAGTGATAACGCAAGTATTACGATAATTGAAGTGATTTACAATAAAAACCATAAGACTATTTGGCTTTAATTTTCCCATGTTAACAAATATAGGGGCTGCAATTAATCTGCGTTTATAGAGGGTTGTAGCATTTCTTTAAATATTCAGAAT
>CAJCCR010000298.1 GCA_903960945.1 uncultured Planctomycetaceae bacterium | reverse complement strand
TGACTGACCCAACCAAGTGCGGTACCACTCCAATCGGAACTGGACCTTTCAAGATGAGCGCATGGTCACAAACCGAATTGACTGTTGTAAAGAACACGACCTACTGGCGTAAAGATTCTGCTGGCGTTCAACTTCCTTACCTCGACAGCATCAAGTTTGTTTATGCAAAGGAATCAGCACAGCGTGCAAACGGCGTAAAGAGCGGCACATTCGATGCAGTTCAAATGACTTCAGCATCTGACTCAAAACAGATGAAGAGCCTTCGCAGCAACAGCGCGCTTCAGAAGTTGAATTCTGGTGCGTTCTGGTACCCGTCCATTTGGTTTAACACGAGCATTGCTCCGTTCAACGTGAAGGAATGCCGATTGGCAGTTTCTGCAGCGATTGACCGCGCGCAGTATGTGAAGGTGCGTCAAAACGGAGTCGGTGAAATTGCAACTTCAGTTGTTGAGGGAATTTTTAAAGCAAAAATAAACATTAAAGAAATAATTCTTTCGCCTAAAAATAAAAATAACGCAAGAATCTTAAAAAAAAAATTTTCAAGAATTAAAATCGCAAAATCTAATCAAGAAGTACTAGATAAATCTAATTGGATTGTTCTGTCGGTTACACCAAAAATTGGAAGGCAGATATTAGAAAAATTAAAATTTAAAGACAGTCATACAGTTTTAAATTTTATCTCCACCATCCATAATCAACAATTAAAAAGCATCATATCACCTGCTAAAAAGATATTTAAAATCGCACCTCTTCCTATGATTAAACATAATCTAGGTCCTATTATTGTTTATCCAAAAAATAAAGTAATTGAGAGTTTCTTTAATAAACTTGGAAAAGTCATTGCAACAAGTAATGAAAAAGAAAATAAAAAATTATGGGTGATGACTTCATTTATGGCAACTTATTTTGAAATATTTAATACCGCACATAAATGGTTTTTAAGAAAAGGAATTAATAAAAATAAATCTATGGAATATCTAATTCATTTATTTAAAGCTCTAAATAATGAAACTATAAAAAATTCAAACTATTCAATGGATAAAATGATTAAAGAATTTCAAACTAAGGGTGGTATTAATGAAGAGCTTTTAAACAAAGCAAAAAAATCTGGAGTATTTAAAAATTTAAATAAAGGTTTTGATAAAATTTATAACCGAGTAAAATAATCTTAAGGATATAAAATTTCCTTTACCCAACGAGATCCTAATCTTTTATATCTAAGTCTTTCATGAATTCTATTTTGTCCATCTAACCAAAATTCAACTTCATTTGCTTTTAAAGCAAAACCTGACCAGTAAGGGGGTCTTGGAACTTTTTTATGACTTGGAAATTTTTTTTTATATTCTTTAATTCTATTCATTAAATCTGATCTAGTTTCCATAGGCCTAGACTGTATAGATGCCCAAGCGCCTATCCTGCTTCCATAGGGTCTTGAATTATAATATTTATCAGCAACTTTTCCTGGAACTTTTGCAATTGAGCCTTCAATTCTTATTTGTCTTCTTATACTTTTCCAATGAAAGCACATTGAAGCTTTTGGATTACTCTTCAATTCATTGCTTTTTTTACTATTCAAATTTGTATAGAAAATAAATTCTTTATTAGTTAATCCTTTAAGAAGCACCATACGAACCGATGGCTGTTTTTTACGATTAACTGTTGCAAGCGCTAGAGCATTTGGGTCATTAATTTCTGTTTTTTTGGCTTTTGCCATCCAAGCTTTGAATAGATCAAATGGATTTTTCTTATTTAAAAAACATGAATTGAGTCCAGCTTTGTTCGATTTATATTTTTTTTGATTCATAAATAACTAAAAATACCTTATAAAATATATTTAATGTCATTTAATACTTTTGGAAAGCTATTTAGATTTACTACATGGGGAGAATCCCATGGTCCTGCAATAGGCTGCGTGGTTGATGGCTGTCCGCCAAATATCTCTATTTCTGAAAAAGATGTTCAAGTTGAGCTTAATAAGCGAAGACCTGGCCAATCAAAATTTGTAACTCAAAGAAAAGAGAAAGATCTGGTGCAAATATTATCTGGTGTGTTTCAAGGAAAAACCACTGGAACGCCAATATCAATGATCATCTTTAATGAAGACACTAAGTCTAGAGACTATGAAAGTATTAAAGATAAATTTAGACCAGGACACGCAGATTTTACTTATTTTATGAAGTACGGAAACCGTGACTTTAGAGGTGGCGGAAGGCAATCTGCTAGAGAAACTGCTTCGCGAGTTGCAGCTGGAGCCATTGCTAAAGTTGTTTTAAATAAATTGCTTGGAAAAAAATTTTCCATCACTGGTGGAGTTATTCAAATCGGTCCACTTATGATTGATCGCAATCTTTGGAATGATAAAGAAATTAGAAAAAATCCTTTCTTCTGTCCTGATAAAGAAACTGTGCCTGTATGGGAACAATACTTATTAGATATTAGAAAAGCTGGAAGTTCATGTGGTGCAATTATCGAACTTAGAGCAAAAGGAATTCCGGTTGGGCTCGGCGCTCCTATTTACTCCAAACTTGATCAAGATATTGCTGCAGGTCTTATGAGTATCAATGCAGTTAAAGGTGTAAACATTGGTGCCGGCATGAATGCTGCAAGCTTAACAGGTGAAACTAATTCTGATGAAATAAGATCTAAAAGCGGAAAAGCAAAATTCTTATCTAATAATGCAGGTG
>CAJCCR010000297.1 GCA_903960945.1 uncultured Planctomycetaceae bacterium | reverse complement strand
GGGTCGTGTGGGGATTTGAATGCGATGTAGGCTGCGAAGGGTTTTCCCTTGGGAGTCTTTTGCAGGAACTCGATGGCTTCGTTGGCAAAGGTTTCGCTGCAATGCTCATTGGGGCTCTTGAGGTTAATCATCTTTCCCTCGGTGCCTACATCGGAAACGGGGGTGTTGAACTGCCCGCTCATGCCTCCGAGATAAATGCTTTTTGCTTTGGGAAACGAAGCTGCAAGCGAAGGCTGGCCGTTGTGCCATTTCCCGGTTGCAAAGGTTTCATAACCTGCATCCCGTAGAGCCATGGGCCAGGTAACTGTGCCCTTTAACTGTTCTGAAATTCTGAATAACGATTTGCCCGAAAGCATCATGGCTCGTGATGGGACGCAAACCGCACCCTGGGATCCGCCCATGATATAGGCCCGTTCAAATGCGGTGCCTTCCTTGACTAATTGATCAATGTTTGGCGTGATGATGGCCTTGTTGCCAAGGGAATTGATGGTGTCTGCTCGTTGATCATCTGCGAAGAAGAAAAGAATGTTTGGCTTGTTTGTTTGGGTTTCTTGGCCAGCCAATAGGAAGGCAACAAGCAAGGATAAAACAGTATTCATGAAAACACCCTTTTTAGAAGTTCACTAAATCATAGATCGGAATTATAACCTTTTTATTTGTTAGAAGACATGTTTTTACTGCGCATAAGAAAAGGGAATAGAGACTTGCTCGCTTTCAGGAAACCTCCCATCCCTTTTTTCTGAATAAGATTGTTTTTCAGTGGAGTAGTATTTCGCTTTTTACGATTGGTTGCTTGATCGTGCTCAAAAAAGTTGGATATACTTATCAAGCTAAACCAATAAACATCTCTAACAGCTAGGGGAAAGGATTTAAAAATGATTGAATCACTATCCATTACTTGTCTCGATATATCGAAAAGCGCAAATTAAATTGTCATTATCGGTATACTATTACAATAGGCTTTGAACTTCGTTATATTGTAGGAATGCCAAATATTAGAAAATATGCATGGTTCGGTATTAATGGATATGGGTGGTGCGGGTGCGTTGAATTATGGGCCATCGGGGCACGCTGCTCGAATGGGATAAAATGAAATCATGACAGACCGAGTCTACATTGAAACGACCATTGTGAGTTACCTCACGGCACGATCCAATCGTGATGTGGTGATTGCAGGTCATCAGCAAGTTACGCACGAATGGTGGGATACTCGCCGTGCGAGCTACGAACTTTGTATTTCCCAATTAGTTCTGAAAGAGGCGGGAGCGGGAGATTTACAAGCCGCCCAAGAACGGCTTGAAGTATTAAAGGTGATGGTTTTACTTGAAACCTCGAGGGAGGCACTGGAATTGGCGAAAGAATTGATTCAGGCGGGTGCGCTTCCTGCAAAAGCTGCAGACGATGCGTTGCATATAGCTGTAGCTGCAATGAATGGAATTCCTTTTTTGTTGACCTGGAACTGCAGGCATTTGGCTAATGCCACGATGCGACCCATGATTGAAAGTGTTTGTATGGGGAGGGGTCTTAGGGCTCCGATCATCTGTACACCCGAAGAACTTTTGGAGGCAAAGCCATGATCGATCCAATTGTGGATGAGGTTCGACGCATTCGGGATGCCCATGCGGCAATGTTCAATTATGATCTTGATGCAATATTTCAAGACATCAAAGAGCAAGAGAAAAAGAGCGGTCTAAAGTTCGTTTCTTATCCCCCGCGCAAGATAGAGCCTGACAAAGGGCCACACACAACCGGCGCTTCTATTTCGGTTTCTCCGGGTTCCAACTCAATTTGACAGAGGTCCCCTACTGCTGAGTGTTGCCAAGCAGATTTAAACTAGCCTTAAAAGTTAGGTTTTGAGTCCAAAAGTGAAGTTCAACAATGCCACAGTGTGTTGGCATCTTGAATCTATGGAAAAATACTCCTTTCCTTTTTTATTGATATTCTCACAAAAACTAAATTCTGTAACTCAAAGTTATCTTGTGATAGTCTAAAGTTTCCTTCCTGTTGGTCTTTTAGGAAACAATCATGAAAACTTTGGCAGTTGTTTGTTTAGGTGCGTGCATTGTGGGTGGTTCCTTTTTACATGCTCAGGAAAGCGAGAAGCTATTACAAAGGTTGCAACCATATGCTCAGCCAGCTAAGGAATATGCAGGCGATATGGGGAAGTATAAATCGATGCTTGAAGGGGTCAAGACAAAGGAAGATTGGGAAAAGCGCAGGCAGGAAATCCGAAAGAGTTGGAACGATGCGCTGGGGCATTGGCCCGCAATTCTTGAGCGACCGAAAATAGAATATCTTGAAAAAGAGATGCGTGAAAAAGTGGTGCAGCATCATATTCGTATTGAGGTCGCACCCGGGAAAAAAACCGAGGATGCCTATCTACTCATCCCCGAAGGAAAGGGGCCTTTCCCTGCTGTTGTTGTGGTCTTTTATGAATCACTTTCTGGGATTGGAAGAAAAGGGGAGATGCGCGATTTCGCCTGGCAGCTTGCAAAGCGGGGCTTTGTCACTCTTTCTTTGGGTAGCGACCCCAACAGCTATTATCCCTCCCGCGACGATGTCAAACTTCAGCCCCTGACCTACCATGGTTATGTTGCAGCGAACGGTTATCAGGTGCTTGCATCGCTTCCCCAGGTGGATGCGAGATTGATTGGTTTGACGGGCCATAGTTATGGTGGCAAGTGGGCTTTATTTGGATCTTCTTTGTATGACAAGTTTGCAGCAACTGCATGGTCTGATCCTGGGATTGTGTTTGATGAAAAAAGAGGCAATGTGAATTACTGGGAGCCTTGGTACCTAGGTTATGAAAAAGGTGTCAGCCGTAAGCCTGGTGTTATAAAAGCGGATAACCCACGCACTGGCCCGTACAAAACCTTGGTTGAATCGGGGCATGATTTGCATGAACTGCATGCATTGCTTGCGCCCAGACCCGTGTTAGTTTCAGGGGGTGCGGAAGATCCCCCTTTGCGTTGGCAGGCGCTCAATCATCTGGTTGCGGTGAACAAATTCCTAGGTTATGAAGGCAGGGTGTTCATGTCGAACCGGCCCGGCCATTCGCCCACAGCGGAATCCAATGAAGTGCTTTATGATTTCTTCGCCTACTGGCTAGCGCATAAAAAAGTGCTGGATAAATAATCGGTTCCTTAGGCTCAAGAGAGATCGCATGAGAATTGTATTTTTGGTGTTGATTGGATTAGCTTTATTAGCCTCACAGGCGTGGGCACAGTCTGTGATCATGAAGAAAGAGGTGCTATATAATGGCATCGAGCTTTCTTCGCCCTGGCCTCCGCTGCGTACTGCAAAGCAGATGAAATCTTTAGAACCGATGGCTGTACCTTATTTGAAAAACGGGCCCCGTGTGGTTCCCATCGATCTGGGCAGGCAGTTGTTCATTGATGATTTTTTGATTGAATCAACAGATTTAAAGAGGCGATTCCATCAACCTAAGTATCATGAAAAGTCGCCTGTATTAAAACCAGAGATGGCATGGGAGAAAAGTAAAACCGCAGCGTTTGCAGCGCCTTTTAGCGATGGGGTCTGGTTTGATTCCAAGCAGAAGATGTTCATGATGTGGTATCGATCTGCAACCGGGAGAACCTGCCTGGCCTTATCTGAAGATGGCATTGAATGGAAGCGCCCAGAACTTGATTTGGAGCCTACAAGTAATGTGGTGCTGAAATCTAACAGAGATGCTGCGACTGTGATGCTTGATCATTATGCGGATGATGAAAAAGAACGGTTCAAGTTGTTTGAAGCACGCACGAAAAAGTCGCCCTACCATATTGCGTTACGGGTTTCTGCAGATGGTAAAAAATGGTCTGATGAGGTGAAAGTTTCGGGGCCTTCGTGGGATCGTTCCACAATCTTTTACAATCCGTTTCGCAGTTTGTGGGTTGCAAGCATTCGTGGGCATGATCATGTTGGTCAGGAAGGAGTGCATCGGCTTCGCTGTTATCGCGAGGCAAATAATGCACGGGATGTTCTTGGGTGGATGCAGCACACCGATTTGGTTGCTAAGGGCGATTATATTCCGGGTGATCTGCAACCTTGGGTAGCTGCAGATAAGCTCGACCCTCGCAATCCTGATCCCCGATTCAAACATATTGAGCCCCAGCTTTATAATTTAGATGTGTTTCCTTATGAAAGCTTGTTGGTGGGTTTGTTCACCATCTGGCAGGGGCCCGATAATGAAACTTGCCAAGCGTTGGGGATTCATAAAAGAAACGAAGTGCTTGTGGGCTTTAGCAGGGATGGTTTCCATTGGGATCGCAGCAATCGCGAGCGCTTTCTTGGTGTAAGTGAAGACCCGAGGGCATGGAATGCGGGTAATGTGCAGTCGGTGGGTGGCGGTTGTTTGGTGGTTGGGGATAAGCTTTATTTTTATTGTTCCGGGCGTACGATGCAGCCTGCTGATTCGGGTGCAACTGGGCTTGCAACCATGCGAAGGGATGGCTTTGCCTCGATGGATGCTGGCGATGCTCAGGGATCGCTTACCACGAAGTTGCTTAGGTTTTCGGGGGCGAATCTTTTTGTGAATCTTGAATCGCAACGGGGTGGGCTTCAGGTTGAAGTTATGGATGAGCAGGGAAAAGTAATTGAGGAGTTTAGCAGAGATAAATGTCTGCCCTTGGTGGGGGATAGTGCGAAGGTGATGGTTCGTTGGCGTGGTGGAAAGGATTTATCTAGCTTGGCTGGGAAGCCATTGCGCTTGCGTTTTTATTTGACGAAGGGTTCGCTTTATTCTTTTTGGGTTGGTGATGCAAAGGGTGCGAGTAATGGTTATGTGGGCGCGGGTGGCCCCGGATTTGTAAATAATCAAGATAAGTAGGTTTTTGGGAACATAAGTTTTTGCAATCAAAAGGTGTGTCAAATGAAAAAGTCTAGTTTGCTTAGTGTTGTAATGATGATTGTTTTTGGATTTTTTGTGTTTCTTTTTCAAGAGGTTGGAGGTCAAGGTCCTATGGGTTTTAGTGTGGGGTTAAAGAAAGACAGGCTAGAAATTTTGTTTGCTACGAAGAAGGTTGCAGATTTTGTCTTTGCAGACACTAAGATTTTAAGGCCTTACTTTTCTAATCTGCTTTTGCCATCGGGTTTCAAGGTAACCCGCAATCATCCACCGATTGCAACAACGGATGCTATCGACCACGACACCATGCACCCTGGAATCTGGCTGGCATTTGGAGATATTAGTGGCACAGACTTTTGGAGAAATAAGGGCCGTATTGAACATGTTAAATTTGTTGAAGAACCGAAGACTGGGATGGACCTAATTGTTTTTGCAACGGAAAGCAGGCTTCTAACCGAGGCTGGAAAAGAAATCTGCAAAATGCGTAACAACATTCAGATGCGAGCAAGGCCTTCAGGTTATTTGTTAGTTTGGGATGCAATTTTGAAAAGTGATGATGCGGATTTTTCGTTTGGAGACCAAGAGGAAATGGGATTTGGAGCTAGGGTTGCAACCGCTTTGACGGAAAAGGCGAGCGGTGTCATCACCTCAAGTGTAGGTTTGAAAAGCGCAAAGGCCACCTGGGGTAAAGCTGCATCTTGGTGCGATTATTCTAGTACCAAAGAAAGCAAGGAAGGCATCACCCTGATGGCCTCGCCTTTGAATTTCCGTGAGTCCTGGTGGCATAACAGGGATTATGGCGTTTTTGTAGCCAACCCTTTTGGCAGATCTGCAATGAAGCAGGGTTCCAAAAGCTTGCATACTGTCAAAAAAGGTGAGTCTTTTAGAATCGTGTTTGGAGCGATGCTTCATGAGGGTGTGGGCTATGATGGTGTAAAAGAGTTCCAATATTTTTCAGAGCTAGCAAAGTGATGCAGTTACTTCAATTTTTCAAGAAGCGCTTTAGCTTTGGATTGGACATTAACCCCAGGTTTTTGCAACTCTTGGAGTCCTTTTTCCAAAACGTCAGCCTTTTCAGGATTAACTTTCCGTATATCGTTGATGTAATCTGGAAATGAACTTACCTCACTGCGTAACGGTTGCCCTTTAGCATAACCATCAAGCACGGTGCGAATTCCATCAAGAGGATCTGCAGCGGTCTTAATGATAATGGTTTCATTTTGTGGTTTAGAACATGCAGTTATAGAAAACGCAATTAACGAACCAAGCAAACAGATACGTAAATAAGTGCTCAAGAAAATGACTCCGAAAATGTTTAGTATTGGCCCAAAACCTGACCATCGGATCTATTGCCTAGGCATTGAAAAGTAATCAATGTAATAGAATCATTAATATATCGAAGGCTGCCATCCCCAAAGAGAGCATTGACCCCGCCTGAATGTCTGCTGCGTGGTGGAACGATACCTGCGCCCCAGTCATGCGCCCCGCCTGGGCAGCAATTACCCCCAGCGGTTGGAAATTGCCAGTTGGGTGGGGCAGCGGTAGTCAACGTAGATTGGGTTGAAGCGTACCAAGCCCAGTTTCCGCCTGGAGTTCCCCTAACCCCGGATGGGGCAGTTTTCGCAGCAGTGCCGATTGTGTCGAGTTCAGTTTGAGTCGGGAAGTTCTTATTTACAACTGCGTTAAACAAACCATCGTTGGTATAGAAGATATCGCGAGGAAAAACGCCTGCGCCGCTATTGGCACCGCTGCCCGTTAGGAGTTCTGAAGCTAGGAGCGTGTTTGATAGCCCATCTGAGACGTCACTCATATTAGTATCGGATTGATAAGAAATCATGCCATTAAACCTTTTTCCATTCCAGTAGTCGGTCCCAACGCTACTACCACAAGACCAGCCATAATTGCAACCCGGCCCACCCCAATAATTGGATGTTCGCAAAGTTGCAGGTTCCGAAGATGGGCAAATAAAAACTTTTAATGTGGTGTTGGCTAAGGTCCAATTGTTTGACCAAGCTGCAGAATCGCCCGCATTGGGATCCGCAGGAAGAAGCATTTTTTGGAACAAACCGTTTTGTTCAAGGTAGGGCAATAAAAGATAATTAACGCTCATGGCTTCCCAAGCGTTGGTACCGACTCGCGTATAATTTCTCGGGAAAATGCGAAAAACATCATGATAAGAATGCATTGCAAGACCAAGTTGCTTGAGATTATTGGAGCACTGGGCCCTTGAAGAAGCTTCTCGCACCTTTTGCACGGCAGGAAGCAATAAACCTATAAGAATAGCGATAATTGCAATAACCACCAGCAATTCAATTAAGGTAAAGGCCTTAGATTTATTAAGTCGCAGCATGTTCGCTTCCCCCTAATAATTTATAAAAATGCAGGGCTATATATAACTTTTCACTTTGAGATTCGTAAGTCAAGGGGAAAGCTATTAAAACAAGCAATTGAGGAGCGTTTGGGCGGTATATTTAGCCCTTTTAGGCTTCATGATCATTGTTGGTTGGTGGTTTGTACATGTTTATGCGGATTTTAGATGGGTGATATGGCTTGGCTAATTCAGAATCAAGTAGTTTTGCCCCGTTGGATATTGGCCAGATATTTTCCTAATGCTGGGAAGTCTTCCGCTTTGGTTTTAAACCAATCGATTGCGTCTTCGAAGATTTTCTTTTCTTGCTCTAGTGTTACTTGGCCCATGAGAACTTTAGTTCGCAGGAACACGAAATAAGTGTCAATAGTATCGCAGGCACAGTAGTCGTTGATTTCCTGAAATTTGCCTGCCTTGTGCATGGGGTAGACATCATGACCGGTGATGCCCATTTTTCCGGGCAGCCCTAGCCTGCGTGCCAGGAGGTTTAAACCACCTTCCAACCTGCATGCGCCTTGGTTTGATAGAACATCTTGTAAATCGATGTACGGTGAGCGGTATCTGCTGCGTTTATCGCTTGCGAAATAACTGGTTGCAGAGATTCCCTGATCGTAGGCTGCGAGCTCTAAAAGCGGGAGATCAAACCCTCTGCCATTGAAGCTAACTAGGTTGGCACGCTTGTAGGTTTCAACACCCAGCCAAAATAGCTTGACCATTTCGTTGGTGCGATATTGGGGTGTATCTAAACAGTTGAGCCCGATGGGCATCAAGTTTTTATCTACGGTAAGAGTGCAGATAGCGACGGGCTTTTGAAAAGTGAATGGGAGAAAATCTGACCCGGAAAAGCTTTTCGCCTTAGCCTCGGCTTGTGCCCTTTCGATTGCTGCATCGGGCGAAAGGTTTTCGGATGGGTATTTTACCGTTGCAACCAGTTCGCCATCCGGGATGCTTTCGGTATCGAACACAATGTAGGCAACTGCATCTTTAGGGCTGGCTGCATGCTGAGTGCCTTCTTTTTTGATATCGTTTGCAATTTGCGTCGAGTGATCCATGTTTTCTTTCTGCTAATAAAGTAAGATATTCCCATGATCACCTGCATTGTTGCAAAGGTCAAGCTTGGCGCCTTCTTTTCTTGAGTTCAAAGGTGTACCTACGGTATGGAACGCAGCACCGTATTTTCCAAATGCAGAAAGTATCGCTACACTCTTTGGCGCCAGTGGGATTTCACCAACCCTAGTTATGCAATGTTTATCGGCCTTAACCCCTCCACCGCAGATGAAGTTCAAAACGATCCAACCGTTGCGCGATGCATTGATTATTCGATGCGCTGGGGTTTTGGCGCCCTTTGCATGATGAATATCTTTTCCTTCCGGGCGACCCTCCCTACGGTTATGAAGGCACAGCACAATCCCGTAGGCAAGGATAACAATCGCTGGCTCGTTGAAATCGCCAAGGATGCCTCGGTAATAGTTGCAGCCTGGGGTACTCATGGCAGCCACCTTGATAGACATCAGGAAGTGATTGCATTGCTTGGTGATAAATTGCATTGTCTTAAGGAGACGAAGGAAGGCTTCCCTAGTCATCCTCTTTATTTGAAGAAGTCTCTTTCGCCTGTGCCATACATTGGAGTTAAGACATGTTGATCGTGCAGGTTGGAGATTTTGGAACCGATGGCGATGCTCATTATCGTATTCATGCACCCGCAAGGTTCATGGGTTTGATTGATGGAGTGGTTTGCGTTGATATTCATTTTCATCATCATTTGCTTCCCATGCTTGCAGAGAAGGCCGATGTACTTGTACTGCAGTTTTTCTCAGATTGGGATTTGATTCCACTTTTAAGCATGCGAAAAAAGCTTGGTAAAACAACCATCTTCGAAGCCAACGATTTCTTCTTCGATCTTCAACCTTGGAGCCCGATTGCAAGAAGTTGGCAGGATCGAGAAATTCAAGAGCTTTACATACAACTCTTGCGCCTTTCTGATGCGGTGCAAACCAGCACGGCTTATCTTGCTGAACAATGGCGAAGCATGGGCGCATGCAATGTAGAAGTGTTTCCAAACCAACTGGTTCACCTTCAGCCTTTACCTGAAATTGTTGAAAGGCCTTTCACCGTTGGTTGGGCTGGTTCCCCCGGTCACTTTGCAGATCTATACCATGTTGCACCCTATTTGCAAAATTGGCTCGATGCCCACCCGGATGCCCATCTTGCAATCATGACCAATGAACTAGCCCAAGAGTTCTTTCATCTTGATCCCTCGCGCTTTCATTTCAAACCCTTCGGAGCCATCGAATCCTACCTTGATTTCCTTGGCTCCATCGATGTTGGCATCGCTCCCCTTCTTCCTACGCAGTACAACAAGGGCAGATCGGATGTC
>CAJCCR010000296.1 GCA_903960945.1 uncultured Planctomycetaceae bacterium | reverse complement strand
TGGCTTTCGCTGCCATTGTCTGCATGATCGTCTTTGTTTTTTCCTTCGGACAGGGGGATTTTTTCCAAACCCTGCAAGAATGGCTAGCCACCCGAACAAGGACAGGCTCTCAAGTTACCACTTTATACGGTGAACCTGTATATGAAAGCCAATTAGACAAAATCGCGCGCCAACGCGATCTTACTAACTCCTTTATGGTGCGCACCACGGCTTTGGGTGTGAACATGGCGATGACAGAACTAGAAAAGCAACAAAAAGATATTAAAGAAGGCATGGACAACCCTTTTGGCAGGGTAATGCAAGGCTGGGGAATGCGAAGGAACCCTTTCTTTGCGCAACAAATGCGCCTTCCCCCGGGCTGGCAGGCAATGAGCGTTCAGAACGATTTAAGTTTTCTTTCCGCACAAACCACCGTAATCAAGAATCCAGATCAGATGCGCATGCTGGAAACCCTATCCATTTCCCTTGGCTTTGAAGCTTGGGAAACCAATACCGCAATGCGGGGCTTGGAAGAGATGTATTTTGGTGGTGGCAAAAACCCTGAAGATCTTTTGGATTTCATGGTTTGGCTTAAGGTTGCAGACAAGCTCAACATCAAGCTTGCGCCTAACGATATCCGAATGGCTGTAAACCGCGAAGCTGCAAATCAAGAAGTATGGCCCGCATTGCTGCCCTTAAAACAAATTCCTTCGGTACAAGGCTTGGCTAAAAATGGCGCTCTTAATGAAGATGAACTGCTAGCAGGCCTTACCAATGAGTTCCGGGTTATCATGGCCAAGGAATCGATTCTGGGTGAATCTCCTGGTGTTCGTTCTTACCGCGATTTGCGCGAACCGATGCAGCGTCTGGGCAATGCAGGAACCCCCAGCCCTTCCGAATTCTTCAACTTCTTTAAAGATTACCGCGCCAGCCTTGGCGTGATCATGCTTCCTATCCAAGCGGAAGATTTTATTTCCAAAGTGACGGAAGAGCCCTCACCAGAAGAAATAAAAAGTTTTTACGACAGCTTTAAGAATGACGAAGTAAATCCCGGAAGCGACCGTCCTGGCTTTCGCCAACCACGCGTCGTTAAGGCTGAATATGCTACTGCAAAATCAGAGTCACCAGTCTTCCGAAAAAAGGCACAGGCTAATGCCTTGGCGCCCTTTGTAACTAGGACTTTGGCCTTTTTGCAAGCCGATAGTTTTGGTGGTTCTATTGGTGCTGCAATCGGCAACATTCTCCCAGGGTTTTCCCAAGAACCGATGTATGCTGAATATCGTATTTTCAAAGATTCCCGTTCTTCGTGGTTTGATCCACCCTTTGCTTCCTCCGAGGTATTGCACGAACAAAGCACCCAACAACCAGCATTGATTGCAGGATTAGTTGGCCAGATTGCTGGCACCCAGCAATCGCTTGGTTCCCCTTTTCTTACCGCTGCAATTTATCCCGGTGGGGCATTAGCTTTCGAAGCCTCTGCAAGGCTCAAAATCCTTACCTCCACGATTCTGGCTTGTGCCTCAACAAACCCTTACTCTGCGATTGCCCTGCCCTTTAATTTTGTGCCACCGGTTCCAGAAATGGAAACGGTTATCACCACTCTTTTTGATAAGTATCTCGACATTCTTTCGCCTAGAATGATGCGCGAAAACTTTATCCTTTTCACTGAGGAACTTGCCAAGCTAAAAAATAAGCCTGAAGATGCGAGCAAGTTGGTTGCAAAGGGTGTTTCAGAATATGGTTTAGAAATTCGATCAATGAAATCGCCCAAACCTTATTTCGAAATGATATCCGTACCAGAATTCTCTGATCTTAAAAAATCCTTCATTGAATCTTACCGCGATGCTCCACAAGCGCCCGAATTCTGGCAGCTATTTTTCCAAGGCAATGGCACCTATGAAACCACCCGATGGTCGCCTGATGAACGCATGTTCCAAAACGACCCCAGCAGGTGGATATTCTCCAAGGAACCCTACCTGATTTGGCGATCTGAAGATTCTTCACCCAAAGATCGAACCATTGAAGAAGTTAAGCCCGAGATCATCAAAGCCTGGAAACTGCAAAAGGCAAGAAAACTGGCCCGTGCAGAAGCTGAAAAAATCGCTGAAGAGGCCAAGAAGAAAACCTGGCCAACCAGTTACAACGATCTCGTTAGAGAATCAAAGGGCTATCTTGCTAACCTAATTGCGAGCAAGAAAGATTCCGATCTGAAAGAACTCAGTGGCGTGACTCGGATTTTGCCGCAAAACACCACAGGACCAGGGCAATCCAAGGTTTATCAAGCTTTCCGTATTCCCACAGATATTATTCCCTACCCGAGAAATAATCTTGTGGATCAATTGCTTTCCTTGAAAAAACCTGGCGACACCATGGTGGTTCGAGACCGCCCAGAAAATACTTTTTATGTAGCTCTTCTTCTTTCTAGAGCCGAGCCTGGTTCTCAAGAATTCAAAAAGGTCTACGAAAATGCCTCGTCAAGATCCAAGGAGCCTGACACTTTGTGGCAGATATTCCTTGATCAATACAGCAGGGATTTCAGAATCGAAACCATGAAAAGGTTGCGTACTGAAGCTTCAGGCAAGCTTGATGATAATGGCAGAATCCCCATTGCTGATTCTTACCGCAATAGAAATATCAAGGAAGATTCTGGCAGCTAAACTTGGGCGAGAAAAGGTAATATTAAGCCGGCTTTTAATAAAAGCCGGCTTTTTTTACACCCCGACTTCATCCATCTTTGTAATCGTAACATCGGGGCCTTCCAGTTTGTGCAGCAGATGCTTGGGCACAGAGCAAACGAATATGGCTTTATCGTCAACAAATTCCTGTCTGATAATTTCCGCATTCGATGCAAGATAAGCGAACAGTTTCCCGTTCCCAGAATGAGCCTCAATCTTCAGCATTAAAAATTCAGAACTAAGCGCACTGATTACAGAATCTCTTAATTGATCAATTCCTTGGCGGGTTGCTGCACTAATACAAACTGCGTTAGGATGCCTTGCCTGCAACACATGAAGGATGGATTCATCCTCAATTTTGTCGACTTTGTTTAGCACCAGCAAGGTTGGTTTTGTTGCACAGCCAAGTTCAGAAAGCACTTTTTTTACTGCGTTAATCTGGTCTTCAACCTGGGGGCTACTTGCATCAACAACATGAATAAGCAACTTTGCCTGCATCGTTTCTTCAAGGGTAGCCTTAAAGGATGCGACCAGATGATGAGGCAGATCGCGGATAAACCCAACCGTATCGCTCAAGAGAACTTTCCCCCATTCCTTCAAGCGCCATTGCCTGGTTCGTGTTTCCAGCGTTGAAAATAGCTTGTCTTCAACCCCAACACCTGCCCCTGTAAGGGCATTCATAAGCGTGCTTTTACCTGCATTGGTATAACCAACGAGGGATACAGTGTGCTCGCCCATTCGGGATTCGACTTCCCTTTCTTTACGAGCTTGGATTTCCCGAAGTTTATTTTTAAGGTCGCGGATTCGGTACCCAACGATTCGTTTATCTTCTTCCAACTGGGTTTCGCCTGGGCCGCGCATGCCAATACCAGCAGCAATTCGGGAAAGATGGGTCCACATTCTTTTTAGGCGTGGTAAGGCATAAACCAGCTGGGCCAGTTCGACTTGGAGCCTAGATTCTATAGTTCTGGCGCGTGTTGCAAAAATATCAAGAATTAACTCGCTTCGGTCTAAAACTTTAACTTTCGTGGCTTTTTCGAGGTTTCGAATTTGGGCGGGAGAAAGTTCGTTATCAAATATAACGACATCGGCTTCAGTCATCAGCACCTGTTCCTGCAATTCCTGAAGTTTACCCCTGCCTATATAGGTTGCGGGGGCAATTCCGTGCCTTTTTTGGCTAATACCTCCTACTATTATTGCGCCTGCGGAAGTTGCAAGACCTCGAATTTCTTCTAGTGGGTCTTCATTTACGGGTCGTTCTGATAGAACAACGCTTACAAGAAAAGCTTTTTCAGAACCTACAGTGATTTTATCGCGTGGGACATCTAGGGTCACGGTTTGGTTTATTCTCCTTAAAAACAGCCCGGGAAAGAAAATACCTCTAGGTATATTATCAAGAAAAGATTAGCATCTCGAAGGATGGATCTCTATTGAAATTATAGGCCATGGTTTAGAAGAACTAAATCAATGTTTATATTTCAGAAAGTTAATTCGCTTGATTTTTAGAAAACTCTTAAAATCCAGCGCTATTAATGATCATGAATCCGTAAAAGTTTCCGTATTGGCCAAGCTGGTCTATTCCAGTCTTGTCGGAAACATAGAATAGAAAGGTCAGGCAATTTGTTTGCCTGCTTCTAGGTTTTGTGCCATTGGAGTGGTGCTTATGGATAATGGCAACAGTGGTGTGAACGGCTCATCTTCCGCAATTTTGGATTCCACTTCGGTTCCAAATGATGTAGATATGGTGGAAACCCGCGAGTGGCTCGATTCTCTTTCTTCGGTTTTACAAACCAGCGGCATCGATCGGGCTGAATATCTCCTCACTCAATTACGATTAAAAGCTCATACTGAAGGCGTACATATTCCCTTCACTGCAAATACGCCCTACATCAACACCATTCCACCCGGCAAGCAACCTGCCTACCCAGGCGACCGCGAAATCGAACGCAAAATTAAAAGCTTGATCCGCTGGAACGCCATGGCAATGGTTGTTCATGCCAACGAATTAGATGGCACTTTGGGTGGCCATATTTCAACTTTTGCTTCCAGTGCAACCCTTTATGAAGTTGCTTTCAACCATTTCTTCCGTGGTCCAGAGACCCCTGGCGGTGGCGACTTGGTTTATTTCCAAGGCCACGCTTCACCTGGTATTTATTCCAGAGCTTTCCTTGAAGGCAGACTCAACGAACAACACCTTAAAAACTTCCGCAGAGAACTTGAACCAGGCGGCGGTTTATCTTCCTACCCACATCCTTGGCTTATGCCTAATTTCTGGCAATTCCCGACTGTTTCAATGGGCCTTGGCCCCATTATGTCGATTTATCAAGCCAAGTTTAATCGCTATCTTCAAGATCGTAAAATTGTTCCACCTTCCGACCGCAAAGTCTGGTGCTTTTTAGGCGATGGCGAATGCGATGAACCTGAAACTTTAGGTGCGATCAATCTCGCTTCCAGAGAACACCTTGATAACCTTATTTTTGTAATCAATTGCAACCTCCAAAGGCTTGATGGCCCTGTACGAGGCAACGGCAAGATCATTCAAGAACTTGAAGCGGCTTTCAAAGGCGCTGGCTGGAATGTTATCAAAGTCGTTTGGGGCAGCGAATGGGATCCCATTATTGCCAGAGATCGTACCGGTATTCTTTTACATCGCATGAATGAAACCGTCGATGGTGAATATCAAAAGTATGCAGTCGAAGATGGCGCCTATTTACGGGAGCATTTCTTTGGCAAGTATCCTGAACTTCTCAAGCTTGTTGAAGATTATTCTGATGAACAACTCACCAAGCTTCGTCGAGGCGGTCACGACCCATTAAAAGTTTATGCTGCTTACAAAGCTGCTACCGAAACCAAGGGCGTGCCTACTGTCGTTCTTGTAAAAACTGTTAAGGGTTACGGTTTGGGCGAAGCGGGCGAAGGAATGAATATCACCCATGGGCAGAAAAAGCTCAAGGCGAAGCATCTACTAGATTTCCGCACCCGTTTCAATCTACCTTTCTCGGATGAAGATGTAAGCAAGGCTCGCTTCTTCCTTCCCGACCAAAACAGCCCTGAAATTAAATACCTGCATGAACGCAGAAAAGCTTTAGGTGGCTACCTGCCTGTTCGAACTTCCAAGGCCCCTGATCTAA
This sequence comes from uncultured Planctomycetaceae bacterium, assembly GCA_903960945.1. Lineage (GTDB taxonomy): Bacteria > Planctomycetota > Planctomycetia > Gemmatales > Gemmataceae > UBA969. The sequence continues at coordinate 22,877 of CAJCCR010000296.1, read as the reverse complement.
AAACTCCAGGGCTAGAATTCGTCAAGCGTTATGTCACTGGTAGTGGTGATAAATCCCCTTCCACAACTGGGGTTTTTGTCGACATGCTTGGCCAGTTTCTTAAAGACAAAGATATCGGTGCACGCGTTGTACCCATTATCCCTGACGAAGGCCGTACCTTTGGTATGGATCCTTTCTTTACTACCTTTAAAATCTATTCCCATGTCGGGCAACTTTACGAACCCGTCGATGCGAAAATGGCTGTAACTTATCGTGAAGCCATCGATGGCCAAATTCTTGAAGAGGGCATCACAGAAGCTGGCGCGATGTCTTCCTTCATAGCAGCAGGAACTTCGTACACCACGCATGGCGTACAGATGATCCCCTTCTACATTTATTACTCCATGTTTGGATTTCAGCGCATTGGCGATCTTGCTTGGGCTGCTGCGGATCTTCGAACCAGGGGCTTTATGCTCGGAGCTACTGCAGGCCGTACCACGCTTAGTGGCGAAGGTCTTCAGCACGAAGATGGCCATAGCCATTTAGTCGCTTCCACCGTGCCCAATCTAGTGGCTTATGATCCGGCTTATGCTTACGAACTCGCAATTATTTTGCGCGATGGCATTCGCAGGATGACTGGCCCAACTCAGGAAGATGTTTTCTACTACATCACTCTTTACAACGATAATTACCCCATGCTTCCTATGCCTGAGGGCGCTGAAGAAGGTGTGCTCAAGGGTATTTATAAACTTAAAAAATCCTCCATCGAAGCTCAGGGAGGCAAGAAGGTTCATTTGTTCGGCAGTGGGCCTATTTTGGTTCACACTTTAAAAGCACAGCAAATGCTTGCAGAACAATTTGGTATCGCTGCTGATGTTTGGAGCGTTACAAGTTACCGCGAGTTACGCAGAGAAGCATTGGAAGTGGATCGTTGGAATATGCTACACCCCACTCACACCCCAAAACTTTCGTATATCGAAAAAATATTGGGTGAAGAGGAAGGTGTTTTCATTGCTGCAAGCGACCACATGCGCTCAGTTCCTGAAATGATTACACGTTGGGTTCCAGGCGGCCTTTTCGCCTTGGGAACCGATGGCTTTGGTAGAAGCGAAACTAGGCCTTCCCTTCGAAGGCACTTTGAAATTGACACCGAATGTATTACGGTTGGCACGCTTTACCAACTTAGCAAAAAAGGTCTGATTGAAACTTCTGTTGTTGCTGATGCAATTGCAAAGCTGGGTATCGATCCAGAAAAGATCAGCCCGATGACCGCTTAATTATGTTGTTCCAGCCATTAATGAGCTGTGAATTTAGTCCCTGGTTCTTACTTGCAAGGATTTTGTACGATGTCCATTGAATTCAAGCTGCAAGCTCTAAAAGAAAATGTCGAGATTGTTGAAGTCAACGCTATCAAGGTGAATGTGGGTGACATTGTTACCAAAGACCAACCTTTGGTTGAAGTTCAAGCGGATAAGGCTGCACTCGAAGTGCCCTCTCCCGCTGCTGGAAAAATCAGCCAGATCCTGATCAAACAAGGCGATCAAGTAAAAATAGGGCAACTTATTTTTGTTATCGACCCTGCTGGTGCTGGTGCTGGTGCTGCTGCAGCTTCCTCTTCTCCTCCACCTGTTCCTCAAAAAACACCTGTGGCTGCTTCTGCTCCAGCTCCTGCCGCGGTTCCAGTTGCAACTGCAACTGCCACGAAAACTGCACCCATAGTTCTTGCTCACGATGACAACAAGGTTATCCCTGCAGGCCCTTCCACCAGAAGAATCGCCCGAGAGCTTGGCGTCGATCTTGGTCATGTTCCAGGCACTGGCAGGCATGGCAGAGTTAGCGAAGATGATGTACGAAGCTTCGTAAGAGGCAGCGGCTCAAACGGGTCCTCGGGTGGCTCCATTTCTGTTCCGCCTCTTCCACGCTTCGAAGATTTTGGCACCGTTGAAAGGCAGCCCATGTCGGCCATTCGCAGGGCCACTGCTAGGCAAATGTCGCTTTCATGGAGCATTGTGCCGCATGTTACTCAAAGCGATTTATCAGACATCACCGATTTCGAAGCATTCCGCAAATCGCAAACCAAGGGACCAAAGCTTACCATCTCGGCTTTTGCGATGAAGGCTGTGGTTGTTTTGCTTAAGGAATACCCTGTATTCAACAGCAGCATTGATGTTGCGGGCAATCAAATCATCCATAAGAAGTTTTATAATATAGGCGTTGCAGTTGATACAGAAAATGGCCTTCTTGTTCCTGTGATCCGCGATGTCGACAAAAAAAGCATTGCTGAACTTGCTGAAGAATTGACTTCTATTGCTGAGCGGGCAAGGCAACGCAAACTCGATTCCAAGGATCTTACTGGTGGTACCTTTACCATCACGAATCTGGGTGGGATTGGTGGCACTGGGTTCACCCCCATTGTCAATTATCCTGAAGTTGCAATTCTGGGTATCTCGCGAGGCAGGCTTGAACCTGTTGTTCATAACGGGGAAATCGTCCCACGCTTGATGATGCCCTTGTCTCTCTCCTATGATCATAGAGTGATTGATGGTGCGATTGCTGCCCGATTTACGAGGCGGTTAGCAGAGATGCTGGAAAACCCTTATCAGCTTCTTATTCACGCTTAATTTCAGGCCTCTTGACTACTTTTGTTTACATAAGGATCGAATGAAATGGCACAGATTCAGGAAACCCAACTGGCTGTTTTAGGTGCGGGACCAGGTGGATACGCCGCTGCTTTTCTTGCTGCTGACCTTGGCATGAAAGTTACACTTATTGAAACCGGGCCCAAACCAGGCGGCACATGCCTTAATGTTGGGTGCATTCCCTCAAAATCTGTTTTACATATCGCAAAACTAATCCAAGATGCCAAAGAAGGTATTCACTTCGGACTTAAATTCGGCGAACCAAAGATCGATCTCAATCTCGTTCGCGGCCATTGGCAGAATGTCGTAAGTTCCTTTTCCACCAATCTGGGAAGGCTTTGCGACGCACGAAAAATTAACTTTGTTCAAGGCAAAGGTAAGTTCACGTCGCCCAACACCATCGAGGTCGAAGGAAAAGGTACTGTAAAATTCGAAAAATGCATCATCAGTACAGGCTCTAGCCCAACTAAGCCACCTGCTTTCAACCTTCCCACCAATCGGATCATGGATTCCACTGGCGCTCTAAAGCTCGAGGATATTCCTGCAAAGCTTCTCATCGTTGGTGGTGGCTACATCGGATTGGAACTAGGTTTTGTTTATGCTTCGTTAGGTAGCAAAGTCACCGTTGTAGAAATGTCGGATGGCTTATTGCCTGGCGCTGATCGCGATCTGGTTATGCCATTACACCGCAGACTTGAAACCATCTTCCATAAGATCTTCCTTAAAACAAAGGTTGTCAAAGTTGAAGAAGTTGCAAAGGGAATCAAAGCAACTATCGAAGGCCCAGAAGTCACCGAGAAAGAACCGATTTTTGACAGAGTTCTAGTTTCGGTTGGCAGAAGGCCCAACACAGGCGATATCGGTCTCGATAAAACGGGCATCGTTTTAGACCAAAAAGGTTTCATCCCTGTTGATGATCAAAGGCGAACTGCTGTTGAGCATATTTTTGCAATTGGCGATGTCGCTGGTGATCCTATGCTTGCACACAAGGCCACCTACGAAGGCAAGATTGCTGCTGAAGTGATTTGTGGCGAACCTGCTGTTTACGATGTAAAAGCGGTGCCTGCGGTTATTTTCACCGACCCAGAAATTGCATGGTGTGGCTTAACTGAAAATGAAGCCCAAGCCAAGGGCATTGAAGTTAAACGCGTTCGTTTCCCTTGGGCTGGATCAGGCAGAGCCATGACTCGCAAACGCACCGAAGGCCTTACCAAGCTTTTGGTAGACCCAAAAACGGAGCGTATTCTTGGCATTGGTATTGTTGGTGTCGATGCTGGCGAAATGATTGGCGAAGCTATGCTTGCTATCGAAATGGGCGCTTGTGCACGCGATTTAGCCATGACTATGCATGCACATCCTACTCTTTCTGAAACCCTTTCGGAAGCTGCTGAATCTATTTTCGGACATCCGACCCATGCAATGCCCAAGAAATCTTAAGCTTCATCCGCTTTTGCTTTCAACTTAAAACACAAAAGAAGGACTGGAGTTATTTCTCCAGTCCTTCTTCTTTTTACAATAATCCAGTTTACCACCCTAGTTGGGCAGAAGTTCTGGACCATCGATGACTTTAACCTTACTGTCTTTCTTTAAGGGTTCCAATTTCAATGGCTCCACTTTTTTCGAAGATGGAACCGGCTTCAATGCTGGGTTCGTACCAGGATTCAGCAGATTCATTCTTGAAGTTGGCTTGGCAACTACTGGAGCTCCATTGGAAACTGGCAATGGTGGAATGATAGTTGGTGCATCTGCAAGCGGCGGCTCACCACTTTGGATTGCGCTTTCGATATTTTTGGGCGCAGACCTATACCCTGCAAGATTGTATTGGAGCAAGGAACTTCTTGCTTGAATACGCACTCTCATGGATGCATCTGTGTTTATCGAATTTTCAAGCGCCTGACCAACCAAAGGAGAAACCGGCCTGATCTTGCTAAGGGAAATAGCTGCTTCCGCCCTTACTGAAGGCTTTTTATCGTTAGCCAATGCTTCGATTAACACAGGCACCACCATAGGGAAGGTTGTCGGATCGAATTGCCTTAACTCCGAGGCAGCATCAGCTCTTTTGTCTTCATCCCCATCGGTTTTAAGAATTCCGATTAACTCGGGAACTCTTTCTACTGGGTTTTTAACTGGCTTCTTGCCAAAGAACAAACTGCCATTAATTACACCTGCTTGCACTGGCCCCATACTGGCAACCCCAAGCATCATTACCAAAAAAAAGCGACTGTCCATGATTCCCTCCAAACAGCCAGTAATAAACAAATAACCATAAGCGATAGGTTTTCAAATCGACAAACAAAAGGATTTACCCATGGATATTGCCCGGACAGGAAAGTTAATTTCTCGCAGAGAAACCTTACTACCGATACACTTTCACATTCTGAAAAAAGCTGTAACGCTTATTAGGGTGGATTGCTTTGGAGAAAGTTTTCCGAGGCCTATTAAGGCCCGCACAATCGTTACATTTTAAGGCCCTTATAACTATGGTATTTAGCCCAAATCAGGTTATGATACCCACTTGGCTCTACTTGTTTAATTTGAAAGGTTGTCGACATGATTCGCATTGGACTCGCTGGTATTGGCTTCATGGGAATGATTCATTACCTTGCTGCGCAAAAACTTAAAGGCGCGAAGGTTACTGCTATTTCTAGTAGAGATCCTAAAAAACTTGCAGGTGATTGGCGCGGGATTCAAGGCAATTTCGGCCCCGCAGGCACTCAAATGAACCTTTCACAACATAAAAAATATGAGCGCTTTGAAGATATGATTGCTGATCCTGATATCGATCTGATTGATATCTGCTCACCCACCCATCTTCACCCAAGCATGGCGATTGCTGCACTTAAAGCTGGCAAACATGTGCTCGTCGAAAAGAGTATCGCTTTAGATATCAAGTCGGCTGATGCGATGGTGAAGGCTGCAAAAAACGCAGGTAAACTATTGATGGTTGCACATGTTCTTCCTTTCTTTCCTGAATTCGCTTTTGCTGCAGAGGCCATTAAATCTGAAAAATATGGCAGGCTTCAAGCTGCGCATTTTGTCAGGGTCATCTCTAAACCTGATTGGTCGAGCGACATCGATGACAGCTCTAAAACTGGAGGCCCCGCTGTTGATTTACACATCCACGACACTCACTTCATCGGCCTTATTGCGGGCGTTCCAGGCAGGGTTTTTTCTAACGGAATCACCCGTAACGATGGCACCGTCGAGTTCCTTACCACCCAATATTTGTATGGGGATAATGGCCCTGCGATTTCTTGCAGCAGTGGCGCACTTAATATGGATGGCAGAGCATTTGCACATGGTTTCGATATCTACATGGAAAAAGCCACCCTCACTTATCATTCTGTTGGCCAGCCCCTTACCTTACTCACCAAGGATGGCAAAACAAAACAACCCACTTTGAGTGGTGGTGGTGATCCTCTTTTTGCATTCACTAAAGAAATTCAAGCTGCGGTTAACGGAGTGGTCAAAGGAATCGAACCAGACTTGCTGAGTGGCGCCCTAGCACGCGATGCATTGGTTTTGTGCCACAAGGAAATCCAATCCGTTAATACAGAGAAAGTGGTGATCGTAGGATAGAAAACCTAACCGAATTAGGTTGCATCCCATTCTTCCCATTTTTCCAATATGGTAAAATTCGGATTATTCTTAGCTTTTTCCTAAAGCTAATTCTTTGCCTGACCCGAATAGAACATATAGCTTCTTATAGGTTTTATTTGGGTAGGGTTTATTCATGGGCTTCCAGAAATCAATTTACCAGTTCTTGATTCCTTTAACCGGGATGCTTTTTTCTGCACTCGGCTGTCAGATTTATTACCCTTACGAACCCTTCATAAGAACGCTGCAACCCGATTACGCTACGTTAACTGCAGACTCTTCCGCGAATTCGAAATGCAAAGTTGCAGTCTTTTTCATCGAGGATTTCGATTTCTGTGATTGTGGCGGGTTTCGTGAATTAAATGCGCAAGTAAGAGCCGCTGGCTTTAATAACACTTACTTTGGCTATCTCTACCACGCACATCAGTTCGCAAAGGAAATTGAAACCCTAAGAAAGAACGATCCTGAAATGCACTTTGTAATCGTAGGGCATGGCCTAGGTGGAACGGCTGCATATTGGCTTGCAGGCAAAGTAAGCCCTACCCCCGTTGATCTTTTAGTCACTTTGAATTGTCACGAAAATCTATGGGGAACTCAGCACCCTAATATCATCAACGACCTGCATCTTCCCGCGGGCGATAAACCAGATACCGATTTGTTCAAAACCTTAATGGGTAAAGCTGATACAGCAGAGAAATCTATGGATGGCCACATGATCCTTACGCAAATCGCAGCCATTGCAAAGCAAATCGAAGAAACTCAAAGGGGTAAAGCGCCCCAAAAAGATGAGTGGGATTTCTTGAAACCTAAAGAAGATGCAGGAAAAAAGAAATCGGGACAGCCTGCGCCACCCCGAATCATTCCAAACTCCATCTAATCAAAAAACATAGCTCCGATTAACCCATTGCTACTGGGTTACGAAGGATGCCCAAGCCTTCAATTTCAACTTCACAAAGATCTCCCGCCTTAAGATAAACAGGGGGCTTACGAGCTATACCCACCCCTGGAGGCGTTCCAGTAAATATTAAATCGCCGGGCAACAAAGTTACCACCTGCGTCAGGTAAGCAAGAATTTCACCTACCGAAAAAATAAGCTGGCTAGTGGTGCTATCCTGCATGGTCTGGCCATTCAACCTAAGCTTGATTCCTAATTTATGGGGATCAGGAATATCATCGCAGGTAACGAGATAAGGCCCACATGGCGCAAAGGTATCGAATGTTTTTCCTGCCATCCATTGCTTACCATCTTTTTCCAACTGCCAATCTCTTGCAGAAACATCGTGCCCGATGGTGTATCCTGCGAGCCAATTAATGGCATCATGAGCTTTAAGGTTTTTACCTTTTTTACCAACAACTAGAACCAGTTCCGCTTCGTAATCAACTTTAGAGCTTACAGGCGGAAGAAGAATTGGTTGGTCATGACCGGTCAAAGCCGTGGGGAATTTGCTAAAAAGAACAGGTTCCTTGGGGATGGGCATGCCACTCTCAGCAGCATGGTCTTTATAATTCAGGCCGATGCAAACGACCTTGTTAGGATCAACTACAGGAGATGCAAAAGCGATTTTATCAGCAGCAATTTTAACTGCTTTAGCTGAACCGCCCAGCGCCTTTACCTTTTTCAACACATCATCACCAGCCTCTAGAATAGCTTTTACACTTGAGGGTAGTGAAGGATCGGTGGCATTGATATCAATATGCGCACCATCATGAAAAAGTACAGCTCTGTTTCCTTGTGGGGTTTGAATCGTTGCTAATTTCATTCCAGAATCTCCTTGGTTAAAAGTTCATATTAATAAGATACAATTCCCTGTGCTGATTGCCAGCATCAAGATGACTTCCATGAATAAGGAAGGTATTTTGCTAGCAGGCATAGTTTTTGAAAAGTACCGATCCTGACTCTGTCGTTAAACAAATCAAAATTATTCTTCTGCATTTTATCGAGAATAGCTTTGTAAGTATGCAACATTGCAAGAAAAATACCCCGTGCGTTACCATCCAGATATTGGGTCAATTCCTGAGCTTGTTCATAGTATTTTTCAGCCCTCTTGGCCTGAAAATCAAGCAGATTAAAAAAGCACTCATCTCTTACTTTATTATTTAATTTGATCTCATCATAATCAAACCTAACCAGGTCTTCTTGTGGAAGATAAATTCTACCCCTAGCATAATCTTCCTTGATATCGCGTAGAATATTGGTCAATTGCAATGCTATACCTGCAGATTCAGCGGGCAGCAATGCTTTTTCAGAATTAAACCCCCATAAGTGAATACAACATAAACCAACTGCTGATGCGACCCGGTAACAGTATTTGTAAAGCTCATCAAATGTTTGATATCGATGGATATCGAGATCCATTTCAACCCCATCCAACACATCAAGCAAATACTGGTGGGGTATTTGATGCCTTTGAACCATCAAGGCAAAAGCTGGATGGATTGGATGACTGAATTGCCCATTTAGTGCGCCTAAAGTTTGTTCACGCCAATCGCCCAATGCTTTTCGTATTAAATTAATCTCGCCCGGTTCATCTGCAATATCATCGCTGATACGCATAAAAGAATAAAGAGCACACATGGAATCGCTCTTTAATTTGGGCAGAAGATGAAAGGTGAGATAAAAATTCCCAGCCTGTTCCTTGGCTATTTTCCTGCAATAATCAAATGATTCTTTTTGCGACAGCATCCTGCTTCCAACTCCTAAACAATAAAGACGACTACAACTATGATCTCGTAAGCAATGGCAGGCGTTTCAAAAGTGATTTCCCTAAAATCATCATCTTTTCCCATTTAGATAGTGAAGGCCTAGCTTCCCAAACTTTGTAATTCATTTTTTTTATTTTACCAAGAATGGAAAGCCCCCCCTCCATAAATAGCTCCAAGTCTACTTTTCTAGCCTTGGGCACCATGCTTAGCAATGGGCTCCCCATAAAAAACATCTTTTCTGTACGATCAACCAGGTCAGCCATCATTGATTCAAAAGCTTGATTCTGCGTTCGATTGCCGTAATCTTCGGAGCTATAATTAAATTTCGCTCTATATTCTGCAGGAATATAAATTCTTCCAATTAGAAAATCTCTCGCAACATCCTGCCAGAAATTTGCAAGCTGCAGCGCAGTACAAATATAGTCAGAGTAAACAGCTTTTTCTTCGTTGTATGTTTCCCACAGCAGCAATACCAACCTGCCCACCGGATTCGCTGAATATTTACAATATTGAAGCAACTGTTCATAAGTCTGGTACTCAAGAACCAATTGATCCTGCTCAAATGCAAAAATTAAGTCTTTAAATAATTGTTCAGGAATGCGAAACTGCTTGATTGTAGAAGCCAACGCTACGAAAATCGGATGGTAAGGCGTTTCCTTGTAGCAATCGCTTAACTCTAGGCGCCACCATCGCAGGTATTCTAATGCTTTTTCCCCACCACCTGTTTCATCCCCCAGATCATCGGCCCATCTGCAAAAAGAATAGACTGCATGAAAATGGGGGATCAAATGTTTAGGTAGAAGCCTAGAAACAACGCTGAAATTTTCGTAATTATTATTTGTAAAGGTAAGGCAGAACTGGCGAGAAAACTCCAGCGATGGAATAGGATAGGCTCTTTCGGGTCCGAATTTAGCCAATGATTTTTTGAAAAGCTCGCTCATAGCAACGATTGTAATCAATCTAAGATTCACTTGCTCAAAAAAACATCCCCCTAAATAAAAACAAGACCCTGAAGTTAATCAGAGTCTTGCTTTTATTATTTTATCTTTAGGATTATTGAACAATCGCAGATGTTGTATCTTCTTGCGCGGTTGCTTCGCCACCCTTTGAGGGAAGCAATTCTTGGCGGTAAATTGGTACATCTCGTGGAGCTTCAATACCAAGTCGAATTTTGCCCCTGTCTATATCCACGACAGTAATGCAAACATTCTCCCCGATATAAATTTTTTCTCCAAGTTTACGACTTAATACTAACATCTCGCAACCCTCCTGCGCGCAGATCAAACTTGTGCATCATACAACGAATGTACCCCACAAAAACTGTATGCAAGTCGATTCAAAGCTTTATTCCTTATGGGTTTCGAACAGGTGGATGTTAAATTCATCACAATCTGAATAGTAGGTACAAATTCCTTCCTCAAGCCATCAGATTTAATCGAAGGCGCGATCAAATCGAGCCTTTCGAGCGTAGGCCCTCCCATTTTAACTTTTACAATCTGGGCAATCTTTTACTTTAAATCCCTTTTACCTATCATCAGATCAATCGTGCTTTTTAATACCTGTTGGATTTCCTCATGCTTCATCTCGTCGAAGTGGCCCAAAGTAAAGCAACCTACCCTGCCCTCTGGCTTTTCCCTTACCCATACAACGGGTTCCACCTTTCCACCAGGAAGGGATTTACCCTCGAGCAAGACCTGCGCATCCTTGGCGAGCGGATTCACCTTGTATAGATGTGAGGCTAACTTTTCAGCTTTAACTTTGTCAAAATTGATGTTTTTAAACTGATCTAATACAGGCATAACCTGCGTTAAAGAATTAGCAATTTCATGCCCCTGATAGTTACAGCCTAAAACATCCTTATCGAACTCCTTCCATTCAGCATATCCAGTAGGCAACTTCACATTAGGGGCAAAACCATGTGTTGCAGTCCGGATTGCAAGTAGAGGCTTTCCTTTGTTGATATACTCTTTTAGCATTTTCATCTCTTCCTCAGGTACCCCCCGTCTTCGCAAACTAAGCACAAGTAAATCTGCAGAATCAAGCATATTCAATCCGGGGAGGCTGCCAAACCTCGCTTCAGACGAAAACGCGAATAGAGATTGATACTCTTTTCCAAGTCTTGCCAGCGCAAACTCTGGAATCCAAGTTCTTGACTTATAAGCATCTTCTGCAGCAACAAATAAAATCCGGGGGCGCTTATCCTCTTTAAACCGAAATTCCTTTCCACCTAATATTTGATTACTGCTAATTGTCGGGCACCAAAACTTCTCAATATGTTCCACAACTAGGTCTGTACCAGTAAAATGGCTCACAAATGGTGCTTTTTCCGGATTGTACATCGTGTCTGTTAGATCCCGAACCAAAGCAACCTTCATGCCCTGCTGCACCATTTGCCTAATAGAAAATGGCCTTCCCAAGACACACATGTTCGTATGCACGCCAAGCACCAGCACTTGCGTAATACCTTTTTGCTTCATCAGGTAAAAAGCTTCCGCACTGTCGGTGATGGCATCTTGCGGGAAAATCTCGATGGCATCAATTTGCCTGGTCCATGCCCGGTAATTTTTACATTTAGGAATAGAATCATCCCCGCCATCGGTATCATCAATTGGAAGTTTTTCTTCCATTGTTGGATCAAGCTTGCACCACCGCATCAGGGGGATTTTCGTGGTAATCACAGGTGCGTTTTTTGCCAGTAACCTTTGAGGGGTATCCTTGTAAAACTCGAGTGTATCGCTGGGGCAATGAATGATGGTCGCGCCCTTTTCTCGGGCTTTCTTTAAAAAAAGGTTTACCGTGGGTGCCATCTCCCCCACCCGAACCGAGGCATTGTTGCTCCAGTGTTTGTCCCACATATCGCAAACCACTACTGCGGTTTTTGATGCAATCCATTTTTCTTCCTTAATTTCTGTTGCCCAATCCTTTTTTTCGCCCTTTATTTCTTTCTTTGATCTTAAAGTTAAGCTTAACTCAGTTTTTTCCTCAGGAAACGACCTGCCTACTTCCGAATAAAACAAAGGTGCCAATAAAACTAACACCATCAAGGCAGTTGATCGGAGTATTTGATTCATTGTTTTAATCCTGAAATATAGTTGCCAGCAACCATGTACCTATGACACAATATTTACATGATGGTTTAGTTCCTACCTCAATGCAATCAGGAAAATTCGAGCCGATGACGCTTAATTTCCAAAACTACCAACACCCAAATTTAAACCGCAGGCAAGCGATCCAAGCCGGCGCTGTTGGATTGTTGGGTTTGGGCACCAATCATTTGCATGCTTTGAGAGCTATGGAAACAACCTCTGCAAAGCCTAAGATCAAAGCCAAGTCTGTGATTTTTATTTTTCTTTCAGGTGGTCTCTCTCAAATAGATAGCTTCGATCTTAAACCGAATGCACCAGAAAATATCCGGGGCGAGTTCAAACCCATTGCCACCCAAACACCTGGGATCACCATTTGCGAACATCTGCCAATGCTTGCTGCTCGCAGTTCCAAATGGGCATTGCTTCGTTCTTTAACTCACCGCACCAATGATCATTCACTTGGCCACTTAATTATGCTGAGCGGGCGCTCAGACTCCCCTGCGGGATTTGACCCAAGCAAACCAAAAAACTCGGATTGGCCCTCGATGGCATCAATCATTGGGAATGTAGCCAAACCAAGCAACAACCTTCCGCCTGCAATAGTTTTGCCCGAGAAATTGGTCCATAATTCAGGCCGGGTTATTCCAGGGCAATTTGGCGGGCAAATGGGAACCCGGGGCGACCCTTGGTTCATCGAGGCTTCACCCTTCGATTCCAAAGCTTACGGTGCATACCCCACCCATGAATTCGATCATCAACAAAGAGAAATCAAAGGACTAAAGCGGGTATTTGTCGCTCCCAATCTTTCTCTCCCTGAATCCTTGACCAACTCCCGTTTGCAAAACAGATTTTCTCTTATGAAAAATCTAGACAAACAAGTCAGCGATCTCGAAACCGTGGCTACCATCAACCAATTTGATCGTTTTCATCAAGGCGCTCTTTCACTTCTTGTTGACCCCAAAGTTCGAACTTGTTTTGATGTTACTACGGCTCCAGAAAAACAGCAGGAACGCTATGGCAAGAATTCCTTCGGCTGGTCGCTTATGATGGCTAAAAACTTAGCAGAGGCTGGCGTTCCGCTCATTCAAGTTAATCTCGGAAATAATGAAACTTGGGATACGCATGGCAATGCTTTCCCCCACCTTAAAGAAAAACTGCTTCCCCCAACCGATAGAAGCCTCTCTGCTCTTCTTGATGATCTTGAAGAATCCGGATTATTAAAAAGCACACTTATAGTAATGGCGGGCGAATTTGGAAGGACCCCCAAAATCTTCGGGCTACCTGCACATTACAAACTTCCAGGACGAGACCACTGGGGCGCTGTGCAAAGCGTCTTTTTTGCTGGGGCAGGTATCCCAGGCGGTACGGTTGTTGGTAGTTCAGATAAAAATGGCGGCTTCCCCGCTACCGAACCTTACACCCCAGAAAGTTTCGCTGCAACCATTTACAATTCTCTTGGCATCCCCTCCGATGCAGTTTGGCATGACGCCACTCAACGCCCGAACAATATTTATCACGGCACCCCCATCTCTGCTTTTTCTTGATTCATTTTTCATCTTATTTAATTCTCCACAAATCGTTACCATATCAAAAGTGATTGCTTTCCTATTAGGGCCATTATGAAGATTGCTTATAACTTTTGCATTCTAGTTACACTTGCCCTCCCCTGCACTTTTTTGCAAGGTGCTGAATCATTCAATAAAGGCTTGGTGGTTTCTGTTTCGCAACCGGGTTCTGATGCGGGTTTACAAATACTTAAATCTGGTGGGAATGCTGTTGATGCAGCAATTGCAACCGCCTTTGCACTCGCAGTAACACACCCTGCAGCAGGCAATATCGGAGGCGGAGGATTCATGGTGGTCCACCCGCCCCTTGGTAAAGGCGAACCTACAGTTTTTGAATATCGAGAAATGGCCCCGAAAGCAGCTTTCGAAACTACTTTTAAAAAAACTGATGGTATTTTCACTCACAAAGTTTCAGGCGTGCCTGGCACAGTTCGTGGTCTAGCTTTGGCGCACCAGCGCTTTGGTTCAAAACCATGGGCTCAACTTCTTGCCCCCGCTATTGAACTTGCTTTAAAAGGCTTTCCGGTTAGCAAGCAACTTGCTAATTCCTTAAACGGATTGCTCTCAACTTCCAAAGAATTCAAAGAACTTCAGCGGGTTTTTAAACCAACAAATGGAACCAATAGTTGGGAAGCTGACGACATTCTTGTTCAAAAAGATTTGGGCGACACCCTTACAAGGATTGCAAAGTTTGGCCCTGATGAATTCTATCTAGGCACCACTGCTGATCTTATTAGCAACGAAATGAAAATGGGTGCCGGTTTAATAGGCAAAGATGATTTGGCTCTTTATCAAGCAAGAGAAAGAAAACCAATCAAGCTGGAATACAAAGGGTTTTCAATTTACGGTCCTCCCCCACCTAGTTCAGGGGCTATCACCCTAGGCTTAATGCTTAACATGATTGAACCGATAGACATCAAAAAGATGGGGCGCTGGTCGCCTGAGACTTTTCATCTCCTGATCGAAACCATGAGGCGTGCTTTTTGTGAACGAGCCAGGCATCTTGGAGATCAAGGGTTTGTGGATATCCCTGCAACTCTCCTAGATAAAGAGTTCGCAAAAAAACTTGCTGCTGGTATCAACCTACAAAAAGCAACTCCCAGTGCAGATCTCGCCAAGGATTTCAACATCTCCAATGAAAGCAAAGACACAACCCACTTTTCAATCGTTGATGGGCAAGGCATGGCAGTAAGCAACACCTACACTCTAGAGCAAAGTTACGGATCGAAAGTAATGGTAAAAGGCGCAGGATTTCTTCTCAACAACGAGATGCTTGATTTTAACTGGTTCCCTGGTGAGACAACCAAATCTGGAAGAGTTGGCACTAAAGCAAACCTGATTGCGCCCTCAAAAAAAATGCTCAGCTCGCAAACCCCGGTCATCGTTGCAAAAAATGGCTCACCTTACTTTGTTACGGGTAGCCCGGGCAGTAGAACCATCATTAACACCGTCTTTAACATCATCATCAATGTCATCGATTTCGAAATGACCGCACAAGAGGCGGTTGATGCCGCGCGATTGCATCACCAATGGTTCCCTGATAAAGTTTATTTCGAAGAAGCGGGTAATGCAAAGTTCGAGGCAAACATGAAAAAGCTCCGCGCCATAGGGCACAATATTTCATCCAAAAAGCAGGGCGATGCTCATTCAATTCTTATTGATCCAAAAACAAAACTATTGCACCCGGGATTAGATCACCGAATTGAGGGCGGCCTCGCAGGACACTAAATTTTATGAATGAACATAATTCAAAAAACAACTGGAATATCCATGTAAAATACTGGGGTACTAGCGGTAGTATTTCCTCCCCTTTAAAACCTTCCAGTGTTACCGAAAAAATTATTGATTCAATTTGCACATTGGCCAAGAGTGGGCACCTTAAAGATATTGATCATGCGAATCTAGAATCAAGTGTTGCAAAAATGGTTCATAACCATCTGCCTTTTTCTTCGAAATCTACTTTTGGTGGAAACACCTCTTGTGTTGAAATCAACACAGAAGACTGCATGATTGTGATCGATTGCGGTACCGGAGTAATCAACTTTGGAATCAATCTTGAATCTAAGTGGGCAAACCTTCCGAATGAAAAAAGAAAAGGTTTGATACTATTTAGCCATATGCATTACGACCACTTATTCGGCCTGCCCATGTGTCAGTCATTTTACGAAACAACTAATTCTTTCGACCTCTATGGGTGCGAAAAGGTTGCAGGAAATCTAATCGATTTTTTCGGCCAAAACTCAGACATGGTTAACTCCCTTTATCCACCGATTTTGTCCAAAATAAAAGCCATCAAGAAAATAATGCCTTTCGAAGAAAACTCTCCCTTGGTCATCGGATCTACAAAAATCTCTCACTTCCAGCTTAATCATCCGGGCAGTGCAAATGCCTACAAAATTCAATCCAAGGGCAAGTCTTATGTTTACGCATCTGATCACGAGCAATTAACCGAGACAGATACCGGACTTGCAAACTTCTGCAAAAATGCTGATGCAATTTACCTTGATGGACAATTCCTACTTTCTGAATATCTGGGTGAGTCTGGTATAGGATCTGGGGTCCCCACCAAACGGATTGGGTGGGGGCACACACCTATGGAATGGTGTCTACTAACTGCTTTTGCTGCCAACGCAAAATCATTGCATCTGGGCCATCGAGACCCAAGACGTTCGGATATCGAAATAGAAAACATCTTGGCATATCTAAAAGGGCACGCAGTAGAATTAAGCAAATCAAACCAGCAAAATTGCCCGGAGATTCTATTTCCTCACGAGGAAATGGATTGCTTCATTTAGACGCAATTTCTTTAATGATTCTTCTCGTTTTTCTAAAGTTTCTCACTTTCCTGTAAAACGCTAACTATTTCGCCGATTTTAACTTTAATCTTTGAGTTTTTACACCTGTATGCCGATACAACCTTAGGCCGTTTTAGATTTAGTATCTTGGCCAGGCACAAGTAAACAGGTGGAATTCAAACTCGATGACCCCTCTAAACAAACTTACAACCACACTGAAACAAACCGGGTTGATCAAATTTTTGAGTCACTTTGCTGAACAATTTTCCGAGATCATGCTTAAGGATCTTTCCATGGGCTCTATTGGGGAAGATCGCAAAGTTGATTTTCTCGGAAAAACAGTGACCAACTTTGGTTCAGATAGTTTCCTCGGGCTCGATCAAGATGAACGAGTTAAAGATGCCCTAAGAAATGGAATTGAACGCTGGGGTTCCCACAACGGTGCCTCCCGCGCATTCTCTAGTGTTGAAACGAATGTGCTAGCAGAAGAAAAATTAGCCGAATGGCTTGGCATCGAAGCTGTTTTAATTTACCCTTCAGTTACCTTGGCAAATGTAGGCGCAATCCCCGGGCTTGTTGGCAAACAAGATATTATTGTACTCGATCAGCACTGCCATAATTCGATTCAGGAAGGTGCAAAAATCGCCAAGGCCAACGGGTCACAAGTTCTTTTCTTTGAACATTGCGACCCCTCCTCGCTTGCAAAAGTTTTACAATCTGCAGGCAAATACCGGCATGCACTTGTTGCAATTGATGGCATTTACAGCATGAGCGGGGTAATTCCACCCCTTAAAGAACTGAATAAAGTTTGCATGGATAATAACGCAATTCTTTATGTTGATGATGCCCATGCGACCGGCGTGGTAGGCACCAAAGGCCGCGGAACGGTACTTGATGCAGTGGGAAATTACGAAAACATTCTATTGGTGGGATCGTTGTCCAAAGGATTTTCCTGCCTAGGTGGCTTCATCGGCTGCACTCAAGAAATGAAAAGCCTTCTGAAGTGGAAATCGAACACCTTCATTTTTGGTGGCCCTGTAGGCCCTCCTTATCTTGATGCAATTTGCACTGTTTGCGATATTTTGTCATCAGGCGAATACGAACTGATCATAGGAAGACTTAAACGAAATCTAAATATTTTAGTGCAGGGATTACGAAGCCAAGGACTACAAGTTCTGGGCGGGGCAACCCCCATTGTTTCAGTAGTGGTTGGCGATGAAGAGCAAACCCTGAAGGCAGGCCATATTCTGTTTCAAAAAGGGTTTTATGTACAGTCGGTGATCTTCCCCGCGGTACCTTATCATGGTGGCGTGCTTCGAATTCAGGTCAATGCAAACCACAGACCTGATTCCGTAAAAGATCTAGTCAACGCATTCAGAGAGCTGCAAAAAGAAATTGAATTTCCAACTGCAGCCTTAAAGAACGCAGCCTGATTCCCAATGCTTTTGTACTTTTCTGATTTAGAAGCTTTTAAGCTGCTTCTGATTTAAAATGATCTGATGTTCTTGAAACAATCAAATCCAAAACCTGCCCAACGGTCGAGATTTGTTCTAAATCGGCCTGTGAAAGCCTTATTTTGAACTGGCGTTCAACCTGCGAAATAACGCTCACGATATCAACAGAATCCAATCCCAAGCCATCCCTGAGTGTGATTTCATCATTTAAATCCTGATGCCTTACGCCCAGATCGTTTTCAATGATGTCCGCTATTGTTGACCTTATTTTATCACGATCCATTGCAAATGCCCTCCTTGGCAAAAAACTTCTGGGGATCATCCCCTTCCAATCATCAAAACTTAATTGCGTTTCAAACTAGACATTTCAACCTCAACCTTATGGCCATCCTCTAACCAAGATTGCTTTACAATCCTGTCGGTACCATCAAACCATAGGTCGGTATTCGATTTACTAAAAACCTTGTACTTGTTGACATTAACGTTTTGCCCAGCAATGCTGGTTTGCTGTTGCCCCTGAAACTGAAGGTTTCCATCCACATCCTTGCCTGATTCCGCATCTATAAGGGGGATAAGACCTTTGCGCTTCGCAGGGTCGGGCAGGCACCAGAAGGTAGTAGCCCAAGCTTCGCCACGAGATATCTTTTCTTGATTGTTAACTCGCACCCTCATACCAGGCCCTTCTTTTACAGCTAACATCGAATACCTCGTGCCATTGTCATTGGTCGAAGATTCTATCTTAAGTAGTGCACCATCTTTCCAGACTTCCTTACCATGAAAACTATAGCGATAAGTGAATACCAAATAAGCATTAACCGTCAATTCTGTATCAATGGAAGTGGTAATGCTACCATCCTCTGCCTTGGTGATATTCATTGTCATATCACCAGCAGCCTTGCCATCGATTTTAATTTTAAACAACCTAGTTTCAGAATCAGCAAAAGCAAAACCACCAAAGGTCAGAAAAGTAACCAGAAAAGCGATGAGGTAAGAAACTGGTTTTGAAAACTTGGCAGCGCAACGCATGGCAATCTGCCTCCTTATTAAAAAGTTAAATCTGCAAGCATTGTTTATACAGTGGCGGTCAGGAAAAATCCAATAGAAGATCGGAATCTTATTCTATACTTCCCACTCACCGCAAATAACCAGGAACAAGATAGGTAAATGGGGGCAAATAGGCTTGCAAGAGTGTGATTATCCCAATGATACTTGCAAGCAAAATGCTATGCCAGATAACTGCTCTGAAAATATCAGCTTCTTTACCCAATTGCCCAGTTGCCGAGGTTGCAACAACTATACTTTGGGCATCGATCATTTTGCCCATAACGCCCCCGGTGCTGTTAGCGGTACAAATAAGAACCTCAGCTTGTGGCAGGGAAAGATGTTGAAAGATCCCCGCAGAATGTATTTCAGCAGCAGTAATTTTTTGCAAACTACCAAACAATGCATTGCTTCCCGCATCTGTACCGGTAAGAAACACACCCAGCCAACCTAAAATTGCAGCGAAAAAAGGGTACATGAAACCTGTTTGGGCAAACGCAACCCCAAGGGTCGCATCCATTCCTGCATAGCGAGTAAGATAACTAAGCCCAAGCATAAACATGATGGTAAGAATAGGCACCGTCATTTGAGCAATCGTTTCGCGCAGCACTTTAAAAAATTGATTAATCGTCATGCCAAGCAAAGGGATGGAAATCAATGCAGCAAGAAACACACTAGAACCCGGTGCAGTCAACCAGATAAAGTTAAACTCTGCTTTTTCTTTTTTCTGTTCACCCAAACTAAAGTCATGCAACTTGGCATCACGCAAAACTTCTTCATGCAACCCAAGCATAGGGATTTTATAACTAGCTTTTAATTCGCCAAAGATTTCAACAGGCCCCTGCCCCTCTTTCTGCTTTACAATTCCAGCAAGAAGCAATAACACCGACATTAAAACATAAGGCATCCAAGCTTTAGCAACTTTGCCTGCAGTCAACTCATCCGCATGGTTTTGAGAAGTTGGAATAATCTGCCCGCCCGTAGCTGGAAGTATTACCTTAGGTTTCCAAACTTTCAAAAACAATGCGGTTACAACCAACGAAAACAAACCTCCACCGATATCTGTCATAGGATAAATAATCAACCCCTCAACATAATTGTGCATAGTCGCAAAGAAGTATTGAAACAGTGCGAACGATCCACCCGCGGCCAACAATGCAGGCCATACTTCTAAAGCTTGCTTTAAGGTACACAAGCAGCAAATCATGTAGGCAGGAACTAAAAGCGAAAGCAAAGGTAATTGATGCCCTGCCATGGTGCTAAGAACTTCGGTTGGAATTCCCGTAACGCCAGTAAGGGTAATCAAGGGGGTGCCCAATCCGCCATAAGCTACAGGCGAAGTGTTAGCAAGCAGACATAAAACAGCAGCTTGCAAAGGATGGAACCCTAGGCCGACTAAAATGGCGGCACAAATAGCAACGGGTGCCCCAGCGCCAGCAGCGCCTTCAAGAAATGCCCCGAAAGCAAAAGCGATCAAAATAGCCTGCAATCTGCAATCATTCGACAAGCCTGCAACCGAGCGCCTTAGAATTTCAAACTGGCCGGTACTCACCGTCATGTTGTAAAGTAGCATTGCATTAAAAACAGTCCAACCAATGGGCAATAAACCAAAAAGGGCCCCATTCACAAAAGCCATCGAAACAATAACCAATGGTGTTCCATAAACAAAATAAGCAAGGATACCCGCAACAATTGTTGCACCCGCACCTGCAAGAGGCGCAGACCAGCGCGAAACTACCAGCAACCAAAAAAGCACAATTACAGGTAAAGCTGCAACAACTGTAGACCAAAAAGCGGAGGCTGAAACCAAGCCAGCTAGCGGATCAAGCTGTTGGGTAAAAGACACAGCCATAAGCAAAGGAGAGTTTTCCATCATTTTCCCAATCAAGTTTTAAGATTCATTCAGAAGCACAGATTTTAGATTGTTTGAACATCATTGCAAGAAAATGAACGACAATGTTAATAAAACATAAGCATAGGGTTTTATTTGCAGTTGCTTAAAGCCTGCAATCAAAACCACCAAGGGAATCAAACCAAGGCATGACTTCAACTTTTGACTACCCAGATCACCGAACCTCAAAGCTGAAAAGCCTAGATGCCCGCTGGAAAGTCGCAGGCTTTTTCTTTGCGATGCTTTGCATAGCTTTTCTAAAAACATCAACAATTGCAGTGATTGGCTTTGGAGCATCTTTGCTGTTATTAGTTTGCACTTGGCCGGATTTTAGCTGGTGGTTGCCTAGAATTTTTTGGATTATCGCGGGACTTCTCGTTTTTATTCTGCCTACCCCCTTCCTTACACCCGGTGAAACCGTCTTTGAATGGGGAATATTAAAAGCAAGTAAAGAAGGGCTGGATACCTCACTATTAATTTTTTCGCGAGGCCTTGCAATCAGCACACTGGCCCTTGCATTGATTGGAAGTTCGACCATTTACGATTTAGTTCGGGGCGCAAATGGCCTCGGGCTACCTTCTAAAATATGCTCCATATTCTGGCTTGGGTTCAGGCATCTCGATCTTCTTTCACACGAATTTAAACGCATGCGCGTTGCTCTACGGGCCAGAGGTTACAAAATAAATACAAGCTTGGGTTCCTATAAAACCATTGCCAGGCTTAGTGCAAACATGCTTGTAAGGGCACTAGACCGCAGTGAACATGTAGGCTTGGCAATTAAAGCTCGAGGATTCTATGGCGTCTTTAATTCACTTGATACACCTAAAACAACCTGGCGCGAATTCGGCTTTTTCTTTGCCATGCTTCTTATCCCGTCATCCCTTTTGGCACTCGATTTTTGGCTGGGTAATTAATCATGATCAATCCAATCATCAACATCCAGGAACTTTCACACGCTTACGCAGATGGCACCAAATCTATTCAGCACATCAACATCCAGATCAACCCAGGCGAATCTATTGCAATCATTGGCCCCAACGGTGCAGGCAAAACCAGCCTTTTTCTCTGCATCGCAGGGCTAGTCTCTTTCCGAGCATCAACCTTTAACATTTCAGGTATCAATGCGTTGGAAGGAAACAACAAGGCTCTTCTTCCTTCAAAAGCAGCTTTATTATTTCAAGACAGTGATGACCAATTATTCTGCCCAACCGTCGAAGAAGATATCGCATTTGGCCCCATCAATCAGGGATTAAGTAAAGCCGAAGTGAAGCAACGGGTGAAAATCGCACTTGAAGAAGTTGGCCTGCTTGAAAAAAGAAACAAGGTGCCCCATCAACTTTCTGGAGGGGAAAAAAGACGTGTCGCCCTCGCAGGGTTGCTGGCAATGAACCCAGATATTCTTCTTCTAGATGAACCCTCGCAATTCTTAGACCATCGTTCCAGAAGATCGCTGATCAATATCCTCAACGAAAACAGCCACACCAAACTGATTGCAACCCATGATTTCGAAATGGCTCTGGAAACTTGCACTCGGGCAATTCTGCTAGATCAGGGTAAAATCGTGGCAGATGGGCTCGTTAAAACAATTCTTGCAGATGAATCACTACTAAAAAACCACGGCATGGAAGTCCCATACTCGCTCAAATCGCCTCGCTGAGTTATCAAAAACTCTTCAAACTAAAAGACAAAATGTTTATTCAAAGACTTACATATCCCAAAAAAAACGATTATCTTATCCTCATCAACATACTCTTTAGGAATGTAGATCATGATTACTGATTTAAAACCACTCGCAGAACATCCCTCCCCCTCGCTTCTTTTTTTTGTTGATGAAATCAAACACAATATCGATACCTGCCTAAGCTGGGTTGGCAACCAACCAGAGCGCCTGCGCATGCATGTTAAAACCCACAAATGCCCAGAGGTGGTGAAAATCCAACTATCCAAAGGCTTAACGAAGCACAAAGCTGCAACCATCGCAGAAGCCGAAATGCTTGCAATGTGCGGAGCCCCAGATGTTTTTATCGCCTACCCTATGGTTGGGCCTAATCTGAAAAGGCTTCCGAACCTTATTCGAAAGTACACAGGTACTAAATTTTCTGTAAGCGTAGATCATCCAGAAGCTGC
>CAJCCR010000295.1 GCA_903960945.1 uncultured Planctomycetaceae bacterium | reverse complement strand
TTGGATCGTGAGTGCTTGGTTCCTGCGATGCAGGCGGAAGGTATTGCACTTGATGCGGGCTTCGCTGCCCTTCATGTTAGTAGATCGCCTTCCCGTTGGCAGAGTGCGGGCCCGTTGCCTGAAGCTGCAAACGCCCATGAAAATATGCTCGTCTTGCATCATCCGGTTTTGCTGCAAAATGAACCCGCAATGAATGCAATCGCACATGCCTTTGAAAAGGTTCAGTCGCATGCAGAGAAGGTTCGTAAGTCGTTCTATTCTTAGGCACTAAATCCCTGCTTTTACGCTACAAAGCATTTAACTCTGATTATTTCATGCCGACCAATTTAAGTAGCGTCGTAAATTGGTCAAGACTATTTTACGATGCTACTTAAAATGGTCGCCAAGGTTTTGGACATCAAATTCCAGTTTGCCGGTTAAATTTTCGTGTCAAAGATGGATCAGGCTAGAAAGCTGATCAAGGTGCTTGCTGCATTTCTGCTTCAAGAATGGTGAAGAGGAATTTCTCCGGGTCATCCTTGCGGAGTTGTAACTTCCCTTTGATGATCTGCGTTTGCCTACTCATTCGCACAACTTTCGAATCTTTAAGTTCAATAAGAACCATGCCATTCAATGAGGGCATTTCGCAGTACCAACATCCCACGGGATTTTCCAATAGTAAAAAAGTGCTGGATTCATGTTCCTCTCCCACGGGTTGCATATGCCCTTCGATTTGCACTTTTTGATTTTCTAATTGTTTTAAATACGCAGGGTATTGCGCCAACGCTTTGCGATCCACTTGCGTTTGTGCTAACACCAACCAAGGTAGTAAATTAACGGCATTGGCTTTGATGGGTGGCAAATCGAGGTCCATTTTATCCAGAGCAAAGGGCCGTAATGATTTAGGAACAAACCAGCTTTTATGATCCTGATGCTTTTCATCTTTGGCTGTTTTTCTACCTTGCACATACTCTTTTAATATCCGCCTATGTTCCAATAACAGTCCTTCGCGTAATCCAAACTCCGTAACACAACCATCCATCATGGCAAGGGCCACTTCTGGATCACCCGATGCATTTGCGATTTCAGCAAGCTGCATTAGTAAAAGTGAATCTGCAGGAAACCATAATGCCAGGAGTTGTACAGAAGCAATGGCGTCCTTAGGAATGTTTTTTAATTGTGCAGGGTCAATACCGCCAGGAAGGTATTTGCCTTCTGATGATTGGAATTGAAGGTTGAACAAGTTATCAAACTTTTGTCCTGCTTTTTGTTTTTTCAATTGCTTGATCCAGAAGAGATGCAACTTTTCTGCATCAACATATTTTCCGGGTGCGAGGGCTATTGATTGTTCCGAAACCTGGATGGCTCGGTCGAATTCTCCAAGAGTTTGCCAAGCACTTGATAGGTTGGCAAGAATGCGAAAGTTTAGAGGGTATTCGCGGTCAGCTTTCCGCAGGGTTTCCAAGGCGAGGGGTACTTGATTTAAACGGATCAAAAGGGCGCCCTGATCCGCAAATTCTTCCGGCAGGAGTTTTCTTTCTTTGGAAAGTTTATCTAGGCGGGATAAATCCTGAAGGTATTTCTTTCGAAACTCAGATGAAATTTGCTTAAGTTTTGGTTCAACAGCCAACTGCCTGAGTTGCCTTTGATCCATCAAGAGGCCCCGCCATTGCGAAGGCAGTTCGTTGAATGATTCTTGGGAATAATAGACCCCAGCTATAAGTGCGCCTTGAGATAATAAAAGGCTGGCTAACAGGCCAAAGGCCTTTAAGATCCAAAACTTTAGCGGGCAAACTTGCACAAAGAGTCTCCTACGATTCGATGGAATTATATTTCATGCTATTCATGATTCGATTAACCTAATCGTAATCTAATATCATGCCTTTTTCGAGTATAACAGGTTGGGGTTTCGGGAAAATGAATGTACTTTTAATTTTAATAGCTGGGTTGATGCTTGCAGGAGCGGAGACTACTTTAAAATCTGCTGATTTCAAACCAACAAATAACAACCCCATGATTGAGGTGTTTGAGGCTGCTAAGGTAGAGCTAAAATCTGGAAGCCTTTTGAAAATAGAACTGCCTTTAAGTTTGGGAACTGGCTATCAATGGGAATTATTAGGGCCTAATCATGGGCCGTTGAGTTTTCAACAAACGAAAACCTTACCTTCTGCGCAGCCCAGACCAGGGGCTGGAACGGTTCAACAATTTGAATTCAAGGCTAAAGCCCAACCAGCAGGTTCTTCTTCTCAGGTTGTGTTGGTTTTCAATTTGCGTAGATCGTTTGAAGGGGTGGGTAATAAATTTTATCAGGTTCGCGTTGTTGTGGGTGAACCTTAAAATCTTGAAATAATATTGGTTCTTTACTCGGAGATAACATGGCTGATGTGATTTTTAGTGAACTTGAAGAGTTGGTAAAAACTAAGGGTGTAAAAAAAGCGATTGATCACTTGGCAGAGCAAATGATTGCCCGCAAGGATTACAACAAGCTATTTTATACTTTATTAGTTAAAAGCCGGCTTGAGCTTGGATTGAATGTTATTCCTACTGCGCCTTCCAATGATATCCCGATTAATATTCAAGAAAAGTTTGAAGACAACATCAGGCTTTCTGCAAGAAACGTTGCAGAGCGGTTTCTTAAGGAAAACAATCTCGAGCAGGCATGGAATTTTTATCGAATGATTGGCGAGACCGAACCCATCAAAGCTGTGATTGATGCTATGGAACCCAAACCTGAAGATGAAATGGAAGTGCCGATCAGGCTTGCGTTTTATGAAGGTTTGAACATGCCTCTGGGTTTTGATTGGATTCTCGAACGTTATGGTCTTTGCAATGCAATTACTACTTTGACGAGTCAGGATTTTTCCCAGATGCCCGCAGTAAGAGAGTATTGCCTGCAAAAACTTATTCGGGCGTTGTATGAAGAATTGGCAATCAGGCTAAGAAATGAAATTGAAAAGCATGATGGGAATAGTTCTGCTGTTGAAAAAATTCCAGTTGGAGAAGCAGGGGAAATTAAAAAGCTGATTGCAAACCGCCCTTGGTTGTTTGAGGAAGATAACTACCATATCGATCTTTCACATTTGAGTTCTGCGGTACAGATGAGCATTCATTTGCCTGCGTGTAAAGAGTTAGAGATGGCGTTGGAGTTATGTGTGTACGGAAAAAACCTTTCATCAAGGTTCTTGGGCAAAAGCGAACCACCTTTTGAAAATCTTTACGAGTCTTATGGGAAGTACTTGGAAATTAACGCAGGTCGCGATGTAGAGAAAAACTTGGATTTTTTCAGAAAGATCGCAAAGGAAAACGAACCGGATGGCAGCAGTTATCCTGCAGAGGTTCTTTTGCAATTGTTGGAAAAATTGGGCAAATCTGAAGAGGCTTTAGAGCTTGCAGGTAGAACCTTAAATGCTTCGGGGCTTTATGGAATGTGCAGTAAAGCGGGGAATTTTAAGCCTATGCAGCACGCAGCTCAGGCACAAGATGATCCTGTGCATTTCCTTGCTGCCCTTATTGAAGTGGAAAAAGCGGGTAAAGCTTAACGATTAATTTGCTCGCAGGGGCGGGATATGCCCTTGTAACTTATGAAAAAGCATGTGTTACAGGGGTTTCTATCTTGAATAAGTGTCGAATTTGAAGCAAAATGAAGTGAGTGTTCGAGATTTCACCTGCCTTTTTTGCTTATTACTATGAATAATCATTCGCTTAAAATATCCTGGCGCATTGGAGTTTTGGCTCTGGGCGCTTTCGTTTTCGCCTTTCAAAATCTAAAAGCAGAAGATGCACGGGATTTGGAATTCTTCGAAAAAAAAATACGACCTGCGTTGATTGAGAATTGCATCAAGTGCCATAGTGAGGCAGATAAAAAAGTTAAAGGTGGCTTGGCCTTGGATAGCAAGGAGGGCGTTGCGCGCGGTGGGGAAACCGGGCCTTCGGTTGTTCCTGGAAAACCTGAATTAAGCTTATTGGTAAAAGCAATTCTATACGATGGCGATTTGAAGATGCCCCCTAAAGGGAAATTATCTGCAGAGTTAATTGCAGATTTGACCCAGTGGGTGAAAATGGGTGCTCCAGATCCTAGGACTAAAAAAAATGCTGACATTGCAAAGAATGAAAAGAAGCCTTTGAAGGGGGAAAACTGGTGGTCGTTCGCTCCCATGGCCAATGTTAAAGTTCCTGCCGTTACAAATAATCTTGGTCGTAACGAAATTGATAATTTCATTCTTTCTCGTTTAGAGAAAGATCACTTGCCCCCTTCACCCGAAGCTTCGAAAGCAATTTTGGTTCGAAGATTGTATTTTGATTTGATTGGTTTGCCCCCCACCCCTGATCAAGTGAAAACTTTTCTTTCTGATAGCAGCGCAGATGCATATGAAAAGTTAGTTGATAATCTTCTTAAGTCGCAGCACTTTGGCGAAAAATGGGGTAGGCATTGGCTGGATATTGCACGCTTTTCAGAATCGAGTGGCGGGGGGCGTACCGCGTTATTCCCAGATTCTTGGCGTTACCGCGATTATGTCATCCAAGCTTTTAACAGCGATAAGCCCTTCAATCGATTTTTACTTGAGCAAATAGCAGGAGATCTTTTGCCTGCCAAGGATAATCGAGAGCAGGCGGATAACATTATTGCTACATCCTTCCTTGCATTGGGCCCGACCAATTTCGAAAGACAAGATAAAAAAATTCTGGAGATGGATGTTATTGATGAACAACTTGACACCCTCGGAAAAGCTATTTTGGGCATGACCATTGGGTGTGCACGGTGCCATGATCATAAGTTTGATCCCATTCCAACCCATGATTATTACGCCCTAGCAGGCATATTTAAAAGCACCAAGACTTTGATTCACGATAATGTTTCGAAATGGATTGATCGCAAGCTTCCTGTGGATGCTGAAACTGAGAAAAAAATCAAGGAGCACGATGCTAAGGTTGCACTTCTAGATAAAAAAATCAAGGAGCTCAAGAAAACCAGCACCAAGGTACAGGCAGTAAAAAAGATTATCGACCCGAAAGATCTGGATGGCATCGTGATTGATGATACCAAGGCCAAGAAAGTAGGGGCATGGACTGCTTCCAGATTCAGTAATTTCTTTATTGGTACGGGTTACCTGCATGATGAAAACAAAAACAAGGGAGAACTAACTCTTAGTTTCACTCCAGAATTTTCCAAGGCGGGCAAGTACGAAGTATTGCTTGCTTATCAAGCTGGGCCTACAAGGGCTAATGATGTTCCTGTTACCATTTTTCACGGGGATGGTGAAACGGTAGTTCATGTTAACATGCAGAAGAACCCGCCAATTGATGGAAGATTCGTAAGTCTTGGGCAGTTCAGATTTGAAAACTCCGGGCAAAACTTTGTTCTGATTTCCAATATGGATACCAAGGGGCATGTGACTGTTGATGCGTTGCAATTCCTACCTGTGGGGGAAACAGAAAAAGTTGTAAAAGCCCCAGCGAAGGGCGAAACAGTCGATGATAAAGAACTCAAGAAAATGGAAAATGAATTAAAGGAATTAAAGGCGAAGGGGCCTGTGAGGCCGGTTGCGATGTCTGTTGAAGATGAGAAAAAACCAGCAGGCATTAATATTTGTATCCGCGGGAATGTTCACACCCCAGGGGCCTTGGTTCCACGCGGGTTTCTATCTGCAGTAAAGGTTAATAAATCGCCTAATATTCCTGATAATGCAAGTGGTCGCAAAGAATTTGGCCTATGGCTTGGTGATGATTCCAACCCCTTGACTGCCCGAGTTTATGCAAACAGAGTTTGGAGTTGGTTGCTTGGTTCTGGGTTGGTTCGCACCACTGATAATTTTGGCACCACTGGCGAAGCGCCTACCCACCCTGAACTTCTCGACTTTCTCGCAGCGGAATTTATCAAGGATAATTGGTCGACTAAAAAATTAGTCCGCAAGATTGTTACTTCCCACACCTACATGCAATCATCTGAAGAAAGCACTTTGGCCCAGCAGAAAGATCCCGAGAATAAATCCTTCAGCCATATGAACCGTAAAAGGCTGGAAGTCGAATCGATCCGAGATGCCATTTTGATGGTATCGGGAAAGTTGGATTTTGCGATGGGAGGTTCGAATATAAACCCAGGCACTAGTAGTGAATACGGGTATAAGTTTACGGATTACAGGCGCAGTGTTTACACTCCGATTTTTCGAAACAATCTGCCCGAGATTTTTGAAATTTTTGACTTTCCCGATCCTAACTTGGTGGTTGGGAAGCGTAACGTCAGTACCATTGCACCCCAGGCTTTGTATTTGATGAACAATCCTTTCATCATTGAAAAATCCGGCGAAGCTGCTTTGCATTTACTCAAAGAGAGTAAACTTTCTGAAACGCAAAAAATCGAAAGTGTTTATTTTCAAGTGTTGGGAAGGGCACCAAGCCCCGCAGAACAAGCTAAAGTTTTGTCGTTTTTACAGGAAAAATCCGAAAAAGAGAAAGCTCAGGCATGGCCTTTGGTCTTTCAGGCCATGTTTAGCACTCTGGATTTCCGATATTTACATTAAGATTAGTCATGCTATTGCTGGATAGGCTTTACAGTATTTAGGAACTTTTACATGTTCAATCGAAGAAAATTTCTGGAAACAGCCTCTTGTGGTTTCGGAAACCTAGCACTGTTGGGCCTTGCGGGTACACAAGCCAAGGCTGCTACTCAAGCGAGTACGGATCCATTAGCGCCCAAGCAACCTCATCATACCCCTAAGGCCAAGCGTATTATTTTCCTGTTTATGCAGGGCGGGCCTAGTCAGGTTGATTCGTTCGATTACAAACCCTTGCTTGAAAAACGCGATGGGAATATGGAAGAATTTCGCGATGCACGGGTGCTTGCCAAAACAGGAACTGTCATCAAGCATCGGGTGATGAAATCATTGTGGAAGTTTAATCAGTATGGCGAAACGGGCCGCCATGTGTCAGATCTTTTTCCAAATGTTGCAACGCATATTGATGATCTTTGCATGTTGCATGGAATGCGAACGGAAGGGGTTGCCCATGGCCCTGCAACTTTATTCATGCATACAGGTTCGATTAATTTGATTCGCCCTTCGATGGGTAGTTGGGTTAATTATGGTTTGGGTAGCGAAAATAAAAACCTGCCTGGCTTTGTGACTTTGTGCCCTTCGATGGGCAATGGTGGGCCTAGGAATTTCAGCAATGCTTTTTTACCCACGGTCTTTCAGGGCACTGCGGTGGGTCGTGCGGG
This sequence comes from uncultured Planctomycetaceae bacterium, assembly GCA_903960945.1. Lineage (GTDB taxonomy): Bacteria > Planctomycetota > Planctomycetia > Gemmatales > Gemmataceae > UBA969. The sequence continues at coordinate 17,062 of CAJCCR010000295.1, read as the reverse complement.
TATCACCGCCAAGGATGCTACGATTAAGAACCTTTATCATCCTTCTATGAAAATAGCGGATCAAGGAAAGTACCTTGATTTCCTTCGTTCTCTTAATGCAGAGCAGTCTGTTAAAAGTCAGGCGGATAAAGATTACGAAGCCACTCTGAATTCTTTCGAGCTAGGTTGGAGAATGCAAAACTTCGCCCCAGAGGTTTTGGATCTTTCCCGCGAAACCAAGTCCACCCTTGAAGATTATGGCATCGGGGATGCTACGACGGATAACTATGGCAGGCTTTGTTTGATGGCTCGTAGGCTTGCGGAAGCGGATGTCCGCTATATTCAAGTAAATTACGGCGATAACACCAACAATCCAGCTTGGGATCAGCATTCCAATCTTCCCAAGCATGCTGATCATGCCAAAGCGGTTGATAAGCCGATTGCTGCTCTTTTGGGGGATCTTAAAAAACGAGGGTTACTCGAAGATACTCTGGTTTGGTTTGGTGGCGAGTTTGGCAGAACCCCTTATTCCGAACGCAATGGCACAGGCCGTGATCATAATCCCAATGGCTTTACGGTATGGCTTGCTGGCGGCGGAGTGAAGGCCGGATACACGCATGGCAAAACCGATGACTTTGGTTTCAATGCAATTGATGGTTGTGTTCACATGCATGATCTTCATGCAACGATGCTGCATTTACTTGGGTTGGATCATCAGAAACTTACTTTCAAATTGGATGGGCGTGATTTCCGCCTGACCGATGTGCATGGTAATGTGGTTCACGAAATCATCAGCTAAAGATTAGTTTTAAAAGAAAAAGGATCGAGCCGAAAGTAGGCCCGATCCTTTTTTATTGGGTGACAGATGATTACTCGTTTTCGAGTTCTGCCAAAACTTCTGGTGACATGTTCACATTGCAGTGAACATTCTGCACATCATCATGGTCATCTAGGTTCATAAGAAGTTTGGTAATTTTTCTGGCAGTTTCTGCGTCCACATCCACATTCATTTTAGCGACCATGGTGATTTCCGCAGTTTCGGTAGTGATATTGTTTTTTGCAAGTGCTTCCTGAACTTTTTGGAAGCTAGCTGGGTCGCAGGTAACCGTGAATCTGCCTCGTTCATTTTTCATATCATCTGCGCCCGCATCGAGCACAAGCGACATCAGGGTGTCTTCATCAATGCCTTTTGCAAGGATGACAAATACACCTTTGCGATCGAAGAAATGAGCAGCGCACCCTGGGGCACCCATGTTGCCTCCACCTTTTTCAAAAATCTTTCGAATTTCGCCATTGCTGCGGTTGCGATTATCGGTGAGAAGATCAACGACGATGGCGGTGCCACCGGAGCCAAATCCTTCATAAACCAATTCTTCAAAGGTGATGCCTTCTGCTTCGCCCGTACCTCTACGGATAGCCCGTTCGATGTTATCTTTGGGCATACTTATTGCGCGGGCTTTATCGATTGCGTAGCGTAATTTGAGATTCGTTATCGGGTCGCCACCGCCTGCTTTAGATGCAATGATAATTAATCGACTAAGCTTGCTCCATACTTTGCCTCGTTTGGCATCTGCTGCACCTTTATAGTGCTTAATATTTGCCCAATGGGAGTGGCCTGACATTGCCTCGACCTCCTTACATGCGCTATTTCAAGCGCAGCCTTAAGTAAAACAACAAGTTGTTATTCTACTTCTTAGAAGGCTCGAGTTCCAGTAATTCAATCTTTTGTTTTATATCTTTAACCCGCTCTGCATCTCTGCGGGTGCGAACAACCTGATAAAGGTTTATCGCTTTTAGGTAAGATTCCAGACTCTTTTGTTTTTCTTTGAGACTGAAATATACATCCCCCAGATGATCCCAGACCACAGGATCATCCGATCCTTCAGGAAGATTAGACGCTTTTTCAAGCTCTTGGCGTGCTTCTTTCAATTTTCCTTGGCGAAACATAACCCAACCAAGGCTATCAATATAAGCGGCATTCTCTGCTTCAAAGGTAAGCCTGTTGCTGGTGTCTCTTAATTTTTGGTCGAGGTCGAGAGCCTTGAGAATTAATTTTTCTGCTTCTGCTAAATTGTGGGAACGGTCTGCCCATTGGTAACCAAGATCGTTATTTGCAGTAGCATCTGCAGGATCCGCCTCCAGTATTTGTTTCAACAGTGCCTCAGATTTTTCATGGTTCTTCATACCTGAATAAATGGAGCTGAGGGTGTAGCGAATATCTCGCACTTCGTTTGGTTGGTCGTAATCACGCAAGAGTGTGAGAGCTTCTTTTTCGGCATCCTGATGCCTTCCCATTTGCGCGAGTAGGCTGGCACGGTAGCGCTTGGAAAATAGTTTTTCCCGATCTTGAGATTCATTGATTGCGAGATCGATTGCAGCGAGGGCTTCGACATCTTTTTCGAGGTGGGTGTAAGCACCCGCCAGCTCTACATGAAAAAGCACTCTGCTGGTATTTTTGGCTTTATCGAGGCCTTCTTTGCAAATGCTGATGATTTCTTGATACTTGTGAGCCATGCGGTAGATTCTGAGCAACCCGGAATAGACTTCGGATTCTGTTGCGGAGTTGGGTGTTGATTCGGAAAGGGAAACGAGCAGGAGTTTTTCCCCTGCTTTTAGTTCAGATGCTCGGGAAGCGAGTGTGCCTAATGCAACTTTGGTTTCCAATCCAATTTTGCCACCTTTGATAAGTTGATTGTATGCTTGATCTAAAATTTTCCGAAGCATCTCAGGGTCTTTTTTTAGAGCAAGGAGCATGGCTTTGACTTGCATGGCTTGGGAAGGGTCGGGTGGAATACCACCTTTACGAGAAACGGCTTGGATGGAAGATTCAAGCCTCGCTAAAGCACGAGAAGCCCCTGATTCTTTGTTTTCGCGATAGAGATCAAACAAGGCGTGATACACTTCGGTCGAGGGAGCTTGATTAGCAATTTCCTCGTAAATAGCCTCTGCGCGGGGTACCTGACCGTTGATTCGCAGTTCACGTGCGAGGATTAGTTTCAACGAATTGTTGTGATTATCTCTGCTGGATGCGAGTTCGATTTCCGGAACGACATCTTTATTTTTCCCCATCTTCTTTTGAAGAGAGATTTTTAATTCGTAGGCCTCTGTGCCTAAGGGTTGGGTTTGTAAAAATTCATCAATACGAAGCAGAGCTTCTTCATTTTTTCCTTCGCTTGCATAAACTTGGGCGAGGTTTAATCCAAGTCTTCCTGATCGTACAATGTCGAGCTTCTGAGCTTTTAAATAATATTCGATGGCTGTTTTGGTATCTTTGCGCTTCAGGGCTAATCTGCCAAGCATCTCGTAATTTTCTGCTTTCAGTTTTCGATACGAATCTTCGGTAAGTTCGAGCACTTCTTCCGCAGAGGGCATTTCAAGAATGTCTGCGACACCTTTGCTTTTCTCTTCGGATTTTTCCCAATTGCTAGCTTGTTCGTAACGCAGTGAAAGTTCTCTCAGCACTTGCAGTCGCAATTCGGGTTTATCTTTCGATGCTGGGTTCGTCAAAAGCTTTTCAAGAATCTCGGTGACTTCTTCGATTTTTCCGAGTGCTGCAAGTTGCTTGGCATAGAGTGCGAAGGTTTCCAAGCTTGAGTCATCCCGCTCTAAAACATATCTACACTGAACCAAAGCATCTTCAATACGATCCAAAGACATGTAAATGGGGATGAGCGCTTTTCTGGGCGAAAGGGCGCTGGGGTCTAATTCCAATGCTTTTTCGAAAGACCTCAAGGCATCGAGTAAGCGATTTTCTTTTTCATAAAGCAACCCAGAGCCATAAAGCTTGATCGCTTCTTCGCGTTTGCTATCGCTGGTAAGTTTGGGAAGAGGCCCGACTTTCTTGGGTGCATCTTCTAACTGAAGCTGCATCGAAGTTGTCATTAATAATTGCATTAGTATCAGAATGTAAGGAGATAGAATCATCATGCTTTTATTTCCCTTGCTGTTGGATCAACGATTAAGGTTTGATCCGTTGGTTTAGCAATGAGGGATTGTAAACAAAAAGGTAGAAAAAGCGCTAGCGCTCTTCGGCAGATTATAAGTTCTCCAGTCAATTAAGAATTTGACTGTAACTTGGCTGCTAGTAAGGTGTTATGGAGAAGCATGGTGATAGTCATTGGGCCAACGCCTCCTGGTACGGGGGTAATTGCACCACATAAAGGCAAAAGCTGTTCGTAATCAACATCGCCCACCAGTTTCCCATCGTCCAGCCTGTTGATTCCTACATCGATAACCACAGCACCAGGTTTCACCATGTCGGCGGTTACAAAGCAAGGCCTGCCAATTGCAGCTACAAGGATATCCGCCTGCTTGGTAATCTCTTTAAGGTTTGCAGTTTTGCTATGGCAGATGGTGACCGTGGCATCGATGCCATTTTGCAAAAGAATCAGGCCCATGGGTTTACCTACGATGGTACTTCTGCCAAGAACAACAACATGTTTGCCTGCAACGGGGATATTATAGCGCTGCAACATGACAAGAACGCCATGCGGAGTGCAGGGAAGAAGTCGTGGTCTGCCTGAAGTTAGAAGCCCAAGGTTTTCTGGGCCAAAGCCGTCCACATCTTTAAGCGCAGTCACTGCATCAAGGATAAGATCGGTGTTTAAATGTTTAGGCAGGGGGAGTTGTACCAATATGCCATGAACTTTGGGGTCATGATTAAGTTTTGATATAAGGTTAAGAAGATCTTCTTGGGTAGAATTAGCGTCAAGTTTGTAGAGCCAGCTTTCAAAGCCAGCTTTTTCACATGCCTTTTGTTTGTTTCTTACATAAACCTGGCTTGCAGGGTTATCACCTACGAGTACTGCAGCTAGGCCGGGTTTCGTGCCTGTTTCTTTGAGCATAGCTGAGGCATCAAGTGCCAGTTCAGCTTGAATGATAAGGCTAAGTGCTTTGCCGTCGATGATTTGAGCTGCCATGATTCTCTCACCGTAAAAATTAAAAAACATGGGCACGAAGGGTAAACTTCATGCCCATGGTAAAACGATTAAGCGCTTACTTCACCTTTTGGAAATAATCCTGGGAACCCTTAGGATCGGGCTTCATGGTGGCTTCGCCTGGTTGCCAGTTGGCAGGGCAGACTTCGCCATGCTTTTCTACAAATTGCAAGGCATCAAGAACGCGAATAGCTTCATCAATGCTACGACCCAATGGGAGATCGTTGACCAAAAGATGGCGAACAATGCCTTCCTTATCGATGATGAACAAACCGCGTAAAGCAATTCCTGCATCTTCCAAAAGCACACCATAAGATCTTGCGATGTTTTTGTTAAGATCTGCGATAAGGGGATAGCGCACGCCACCAAGGCCGCCCTTGGTGCGTTCCAATTTGTTCCATGCAAGGTGTGAGAACTGGCTGTCAACGCTGACGCCCAGTACTTCGGTGTTGCGTTTTTTGAATTCTGCGAGTTTTTCATCGAATGCGATGATTTCGGTAGGGCATACAAAAGTAAAGTCGAGTGGGTAGAAGTAAAGAACGACATACTTTCCCTTGTAATCGGAAAGCTTAATGTTCTTGAATTCTTCACCAACCAGAGCGGTGGCTGCGAAATCAGGGGCAGGCATAGTTACTTTTGCGGACATGGATAATCCTCCAGTGATGTTGATTGATAAATGGGCCTTTTAGTATGCCCACCAATATATTACTAGAGGTTATAATATGAATTGCACAAGTTTTGTTGGTCGTATTTTCGAAAAGAATGGTGTTAAGGGTAATGACACCTAGATTTTAACCACTAGCATAGAAACATGGAACTAACTCCAACCATTTTGTTTAAGAACCACACAGGCGAAGAGCTTGCAGTTTTGCTTGCGCCTTTTGGGGTTAACCCTAAGTTGGCTGGTAAACTGCAGTCTGCGGTTCTTAGAAACGCCCTTGATGAAGTTCCTAAAGTAATGGAGCAGACTTCTTGGCGGGTTCTTAAAAAAGTTGAAAATGCCACCCGGATTCCCACACTTCAGCTGATCGATAAACAAGTTTCCCCGCGCGATGGGTTTACCAAGTACCTTTTCAAAGGCGAAGGGGATGAACCTTTTGAAACCGTGCGCATACCTCTTTTGCATGTGAAGGGGCAGGAAAAATATGTTGTTTGCGTCAGTTCCCAGGTTGGTTGCGCCATGGGTTGTGCTTTTTGCGCCACGGCTAAGATGGGCTTTCGCAGAAACTTGCAGCCTTGGGAAATTGTCGATCAAGTGATTCAAATCCGTAAAGATTCTTCTTATCCAGTAAGAGGCGTGGTTTTCATGGGCATGGGCGAACCCATGTTGAATTACGACAAAGTGATTCAAGCTGCAACGATTTTGCGTGAGCCATGTGGCTTGGCCATAGATGCTCGTAATATCACCATTTCCACTGTTGGGGTCGTTCCTGGCATACGAAGATTCACCCGTGAGAAACAACCATATAGGCTTGTTGTTTCCCTTACCTCTGCTAATTCTGAAAAACGCAAGTCGCTTCTCCCTGTTGAAAACACGCACTCGCTTGAAGAACTTATGAGTGCGGTTAGGGAATATCAAGAATATTCCGGAGTTCGAATGATGCTTGCTTGGACGATGATGTCTGGAATCAACACCTCGCCTGAAGATGCCAAGGAAATCGCCCGGTTGACTGCAGGAATGCCCGTGAAAATCGATTTAATTGATGTCAACGATCCCACAGGGGTGTTTTTAAAACCAAGTGCTGAAGAGCTCAAAACCTTCCGCGATTCTCTTAACGCAGAGCTTGGCCAACCTGTAGTCAGGCGTTATAGTGGCGGGCAGGATATCAACGCAGGGTGTGGTATGCTTGCTGGCCTTCACATGGTTGAACCAGACAAAACCTCCTGCGCTTCAATGCCTAGCCATTCCTGAAAAACAAAAAATATAAAGGGACTTGCGAGGGTGCGGGTATGCCCCCATTCCACATTCTCTGCGAAAGCAGGGAATCCAGAAATACATTCAGCCAAGAATGGACCCCCGCTTTGCAGCGATAACACCGGAATCCAAAACCTCGCGCACTCTGAATGGGTGCTGAGAAAAAGAGACCTGCCCCCTTTTTTGCTTCTCTAAAATAACCCAGCATCTTTCCAGGGCCCGCTGATTAACCTTGCAAATTTAATATTATATGTTTAAAATGCAAGGATGATTGACCGTTCGCTTTATAATCAGGTACTTTCAGCCCTATCCCGACAGGCTGCGGTGGCATTAATTGGCCCTCGGCAGGTCGGGAAAACCACTTTGGCCCTGCAAATTGGTGCCCAAACACAATCTCTTTACATGGATTTGGAGGATCCCATCGAACGGGAAAAACTTACCAATCCTGGTCAATTCCTCGCAGTTTATGAAAATCACTTGGTAATCTTAGATGAAATCCACCGGGCCCCCGGCTTATTTCCCATCCTTCGAGGCTTGATTGATCAAGGGCGCAGGCGGGGAAAACGAACGGGAAGGTTTTTACTTCTTGGTTCCGCCTCTTTCGATTTATTAAGGCAAAGCGGGGAAACCCTTGCGGGCCGTATCACCTATCTCGATATGAATCCTTTTAATGTGATGGAGGTTGCTTCCGAAACCGAACAACTTTGGATCCGCGGTGGGTTCCCTGATAGCTTTTTGGCGCAGGATGAAATTCAAAGCATGGCTTGGCGAAGGGATTTAATTCGTACTTACTTGGAGCGGGATATCCCCATGTTTGGGCCCCGGATTCCGGCAGAAACCCTGCGCCGTTTTTGGACGATGTTGGCCCATTCCCAGGGCGGGTTGCTTAATTGCTCCAAATTAGCTGCAAGCTTGGAAGTGAGTAGTCCCACAATCAACCGATATACCGATCTTTTAACTGACTTATTGCTTTTGCGCAGGCTTATGCCCTATCACAGCAATGTTAAAAAAAGACTTGTCAAGAGTCCGAAAATTTTTATCCGTGACTCCGGGTTACTTCATTCCCTCCTTAATTTGGGAAACTTAAATAGTCTCCTTGGCCATCCTGTTGCAGGTTTTAGTTGGGAAGGCTTTGTCATTGAAAACCTCATTGCCATGGCACCTTCGGGAACTGTTCCCGGTTTTTATAGAACGAGTGGTGGCGCAGAAATTGATTTAATCTTGGAGTTACCTGGTGGGAAACTTTGGGTAATGGAAATAAAACGAAGCCTCGGAGGTAAACCAAGTCGAGGATTTTACGAAGCTTGCGAAGATCTAAAACCTGCGAGAAAATTTTTAGTCCATTCCGGAATTGATCGCTATCCCTTGGGCGAAAAAATTGAAGCCCTCGGGTTATTGGAATTATGTAACCTTTTGGCAAAGCTGCATTAAGGGCGGGTCACCTTTGTTTTGCTTATTGGGATATCTTTGGGCGAAATAAGTTAAAAGCATGAGCTACGGTTTTCAACTTCCCGTTTAGAATCACGAGGGCGACCACCTTAACTTTAAATAATTACTACTAATTTGGTTGGCCGGGTAATTGAACTGGGGCGGGGCTGCCCTTCGATCCTTTCACTATTCCAACTAAATCGATGCCGCCAACTGGCACTGCCATCTGAAATACTTCGCCATACTCAAAACCACAACGGCTGCCCATCGCGTTATTAAGTCCCATCACAGTATGCCTGATTTTGTGAAAGCGTTTTTCATCAAACTGCGATTGATAGCATTGAACGGAAGCCATTTTCTTTTCAATCGTAGAGCTTATATCGATGGTGAAAGAACCGGGGAAGTGTCGGATTTCGGCATCGAAGGGGAAGGGCGCATAAACCAGATGGGTGATACGATGGGGCGGGGTGTTGCCAAATTTCTCATCCCATTTGGTGAGTTGGGAAGAAAATCTGGAAGCCTCGATGAGTAATTGTGCCTGGTAATGATCAGGGGAAGCTGCGGGCGTTCTGCCACTGGTGCCTAGAAGGATATCGGGTTTTAGTTTTCGTAAAAGAGTGGCGAGAGCAAAGCGATTTTCAGGGCTATCCATGAGAATGCGGTTGGGTAAGCCTAATTGAAATCGGGCCTGAACCCCAAGCGTGATTCTCGCTTGTTCGGCTTCTTTTGCCCTTATTTCTTCAGATCCCCTTGGGGTTGGTTCGCCTGTGGTTAGGTCTATAATTGCAACTTTGTAGCCTTGCGAGGTAAGCATTGCAAGGGTGCCGCCACAGGTTATTTCGAGGTCATCGGGGTGCGCAGCTACTGCAACAACATCCCATTTTTCATTAAGATTGGCAGTCATTGCAAGCTCCAAAGAAAGATTAAAATTTCTTCATAATGATGGTTTAACATAAAAAATCAGAAATTCTCTCATGATTTATTCACGAGTGATCTGATATCGAGGATAATAGATTTGAGTGTGATTAAAAAGCCGAATGGGGAAATGTCGTGAAAATTCTTTTGGTTGAAGACCACAAATTGCTGGCAAGATCTTTAAAACAAGCTTTGGAAGAAGATGGGTTTGCTGTTGATCTAGCTGTTGCAGGGGACGAAGCCGATGTCAAGGCCCGTGGGGCTATTTATGATGTTGTCATTTTGGACCTTATGCTTCCGAAGATTGATGGTCTGACTTTATTAAAAGGTTGGCGCAGGGATGGGCTTACTTTTCATGTTCTAATTTTAACAGCGATGGGCACATTGGAAGATAAAGTGCTGGGATTAAACCTTGGAGCGGATGATTATCTTCCGAAGCCTTTTGAGCTGACTGAATTTCTTGCAAGGGTTCGAGCTTTGGTTCGCAGGGGGCATCAAGCAAAGGATCCTATTCTTCGTATTCATGATTTGGAAATTGATACAGGAGCACGAAGTGTTCGCAGGGCGGGCAAAGATATCTACCTTACTCCCAGAGAATTTTCTTTGCTCCGGTTTCTTTGTTACCATCGGGGCAAGGTTGTAACAAGGTCGATGGTGTGGGAACATTTGTATGATGAAAATGATGATAATACCTCCAATGTGGTGGATGTATATATCAGGTATCTGCGCAATAAAATTGACAAGAACTTTACCCCGCCTTTGATTCTTACGCGCTGGGGTGAAGGATACATGATCAAGGGTGATTAACATGCGATCGATACGGTTTTCACTAACGATATGTTTTCTTGCACTGCTGGCATTTTCGCTGGGTGGGGCGTCGTTGATGGCGTATCGAAGTGCATCGCGTAATTTGGAAGGCCGTCTTAGCATTCAAAAAGAACTTGCCCAAACCACCTACAAGGACCGCTGCAGAGACGAGGAAAACAGGCTTGATGATGCTCTTTTATTTCAGGCTCAGACACTCGCAAGGCTTGTGCAATTTCATGTTGATTGGGGCAAATTAAGATTCCTGGAACTACACACCCTTGGCTTGCTTGCTGCGCCTGCTAACTCCAGCGCTTATGTTCAGACTCCTATTTGGGCGCTTCAAGGTACTCGCAGTTTTGCCTTTGATTTATTTCGAAGGGCAACTCCCGCAATCCGGTTTGATCCTGCTGAACTTTTAACCCGACTGGATGGTCAGGTTGCAGAGTTTTTCCAAATTGATACCGCTTGGAATGCCTCTTACAAATCCAATTCCCTAGAAGCTATGAGCATGGCAATCAATTTGGCGACCTTTGCACCAGACGAAGTACTTCATTGGGAATATGAAGACATGCAGTTGAGTGAAAGTTTGAAGGTGCGGAGAGTTGTGTTGAAGGCATCGCGATTTTTGCTTGGGCCTAATTTGCCTGCGCTTCCTCGCAATCGTAATCCAATACCAAACAGGGGCGCAGAACCTCCGCTTCCGCCCCGCAATAATAATTCTGCAGATGCTTCATTTAGGCCTGCAATTTTTATCCAGTGTGCCTATGACTTAGCCAAACGCGATGCTTTGTTTGCTTCTTTCGCACAGCAAAGGGATGAGGACATTCTTAACTTTGCAAGTGAACATAAAAAAGATCTCGAAGGGTTTCGTGGCATGCTTTTTGCGATTAATCTGCTCACCTTTCTTGCTGGTGGGGGCATTTGCTTCTGGCTTGTAAGGCTTGGCCTTGCTCCGTTAAATCTTCTTACTGTTGCAGTAAGCCGTATCAATGAAAAAGATTTCAATCTTGATATCACGGATAAACAATTACCCGAAGAATTAAAACCCATTGCAATCAGGTTGGGCCTGACTTTAGATCAATTGAAAAAAGCTTTTGCTCGAGAGAAACAGGCTACAGCAGATATCTCTCACGAGTTACGAACACCGCTTTCTGCGATGCTTGCAACTTTGGATTTGGCACTGCGAAAAACTAGAACTGTAGAAGAATATCGGGTGATGTTGGAAGATTGCAGGGAAAGTTGCACCAACATGCACAAGGATGTTGAAAGGTTGCTTACGCTAGCGCGATTGGATGCGGGGGCAGATCCGTTCCGCCCAGAATTATTTGATCTTTCTCATTTGGCTTCTGATTGTGTCAAGATGCTTTCTCCTTTGGCTCAATCCAAGGGGGTTGAACTTCATTTTGAGGGTGAGCCAAATCTTGATATTCATTCTGATCCAGGCAAATTAAAAGAGATTCTAGTTAATCTGCTTCATAACGCGGTTCAATACAATAAGCCCGCGGGGAGTGTGTTTTTAAGATTAAGCTCGCGCCCTGGATCAATCATCATTGAAGTCGAAGATAACGGAATCGGAATTGAAGCTTCCAACAAGAATATGATTTTTGAACGCTTTTATCGGGTGGATGCTTCCAGAAGCCATGGCGATTCCACGAACTGTGGATTGGGTCTTGCAATTGTAAAAGGTTATGCAGAGTTACTAGGGGCAGGGCTCGAAATAACTAGTGAACTAGGTAAGGGCTCAACATTTAAAATAGTCTTACCGGCACCTTTAAACAAAGAAGCCTTTGCTGCAACTGGAGTATAGCTGGGTTATTTTTTCGAGAAGTCGGGCATCTTGCCTGCGGTTACTTCTTTTTCCCATTCGTCGAGTAATGGCCAACCGATGGCGCACGTGCCAAAATCCGCCATGTATTGATACTCGGTCAATCGATTGATGGCTTTGGTAATGATTTTCTGATCGCGTTTGAAAACAGGGCCATGGCTTGGAAGCAGGAACTGCGAGTCATCTGCAAGGATTCGTTTCAACGATTTAATAAAATCAGGTATGTTAGAGCCATGATGCGCGTCGATCACGCCCACGCAGCTATCTTTATAGATGTTATCACCACTGAAAAGCAGGTTGCCCATTTTGAAACTAAGTTGGCCTTGGGTATGGCCAGGTGTGTGCCAGACTTCCAGTGTTTGATCGCCTACTTGGATTTTATCACCTTCGTTTAGAACGATATCAATCTTGCACTTTGGCATGGGGATTTCTATTCCCTGGGCCTTGATAGTGGCGTAGGTAACTATTTCATCACCTGTTTCAATCGGTTCGACACTCGCGGGGTGCGCTGCGATCTTGGTTTTAAGTAGTTCACGAGCCTTTGCAGAGCCCTGAATGTGGTCTGCATCTGCATGGGTTGCAATGATCATCTTGCAGTTGGATAGATTGAAATCCATTTTTCGAAGCAGATCGACGATGGTATCTAGGCTATCTTCAAAGCCGATGTCGATTAGAATGAATTCAGACCCGCCATCAATGAGGTAAACATTAACACCTAGCCTGCGACCAGCTTGGTAATTTAGCTCGATGACGTTGGGGAACAAGTATTTTCGTTTCAGCATATAATGATTAAACCTATTTGAGTTGTGTCACGAATATCTTATTTGATTACACCGGTATTAACAAGTGTTAAGCGAAAGCTCCAAGTTGGACGCAATTTTCGAGCCCTTCTCGGAAGGAGGGAAATTGCAGAGTATTAACCAGTGCTCTTTTCAGTTTGAGGTTGGAAATACGCCTGTTGGTTCCTTCATGCGGAGGTGCGGGCTGATCAGGGCTGGGAAGGATGAAATTGGGTGGCGTCGCTTTTAGGAGCAAAGCTAGATGGTTGTAAAAATCCCGCCTCAGGGCAGGTTCATCATCACTTGCATTATAGGTTTCACCTGGTTTTCCATCACTCAGGGCAGCTAAGCATGCCTTGGCGCCATCGGCTACATGCATCAGATTTAAATACCTATCTGGCGAGCAAACGATTGGCTCGCCTGCCAAAATAGCTTTACCTCGAATTAATCTGCCCGGGCCATAGATTCCTGCAAACCTTAGTATGATTGCTTCGGGAAGAATGTTTCTTAATTTGTTTTCGGCTTCGAGCACGATTCCGCCCGAACCCTCTGCAGGAATGGTTGGCGATTTCTCATCCACCACTTCGCCCTCGTTTTGGCCATAAACGCTGGTGCTGCTGACATGGACAAATCTGCCTTTGAAGTTTTTAGATTGAAGGTAATTTGCAATGCCTGCAAGGCCATCAACATATACCTCACGCATTGATTTTCCTGCGCTGCGATCCATGCCCACGCAATGAACCACGCCATCTACCACAGGAAGGTTTGCGTAACTATCCTGATTGGTTACATCGCAAATAACCGGGGCTATTCCTTTGGATACCAACGCATCTACACGGCTTCGCGTGGTTGCAAACACCTTGATTCCTTTGGCTATTGCATTAGCTGCAATGACATTCCCCAAATAACCGCACCCAATAATTAGAATTTCTTTCATACTTTTCTACCTTCCTCTCACTCCATTGTAGGCTACGCCCATAGAATTATTATTATGCGGCTAAACCAGTCGTTGATCTTTGGTACGCTTGATTCTTTAATGCTTGTGGAGATTTAATGCCCATGGTCAACAACGATAGTCATTCTAGCGAAAATAACCATTCGCAAAACACTGTTTTTGAATCCTCTGCCACCTATCGCATGGCATTAAGCCAATTGGAATCGGTGGCTCAACTTTTGAAAATCGATCGGGGCATCCTGCAAAGGCTTTCGGTCCCCAAGCGGGCTATGATTGTAAGTGTTCCGGTTCGCATGGATGATGGGTCCACCCGGGTTTTTAATGGTTACAGAGTGCAGCATAGCCTTACTAGCGGCCCTTCCAAGGGCGGATTGCGTTATCATCCTTCTGTAGATTTGGGGGAAGTTGCGGCACTTTCCATGTGGATGTCGTGGAAGTGTGGCATTATGAATCTGCCTTTTGGCGGTGCCAAGGGTGGTATCACTTGCGACCCAGAGGCTCTTTCTATTGGTGAAAAAGAACGCCTTACCCGAAGGTTTACGGAAGAAGTTCTATCCATTATTGGGCCGAGAATGGATGTAATGGCGCCTGATATGGGCACCGATGAGCAAACCATGGCTTGGATCATGGATACCTACAGCATGAAGGTGGGGTATGCGTGCCCGGAAATTGTAACGGGGAAACCCGTTGAGTTGGGGGGGTGTTTAGGGCGCAGAGAAGCTACCGGACGAGGGGTTACCTTTTGTATTTTGGAAGCGCTGAAGGATCTCAACATTAAACCTGAGGAAGCTACTGCTGTGGTTCAGGGGTTTGGAAATGTTGGAGCGATCACCTGTGCTGAACTTTCTAAAAAAGGTATTAAGGTTATAGCAGTTTCGGATAGGTATGGCGCAATTCATAACGCCCTTGGCATTGATATCGTTGAACTGCAAAATTTTGTATCGGGGGGCAACTTACTTAAGGACTTCCCTAAGGCAAAGCAGATTGATCCTGATGAAATGCTGATACTTCCCTGCACGGTTTTGGTGCCTGCTGCACTTGAAAGAGTGATTCATTTAAAGAATGCTGCACAGCTTAAGTGCAAGATACTTGCGGAAGCTGCCAACGGCCCGACCACTCCGGAAGCAGATGCCATCATTAGCAAGAGTGATATTTATTTAATCCCGGACATTTTGTGTAATGCGGGTGGCGTTACGGTTTCGTACTTTGAGTGGGTGCAGGATATCCAGCAATTGTTATGGAGCGAAGAGCAGGTTAATCATAAATTATATGAGTTGATGATTAAGGCATTCAGGCGGGTGCGAGATTTGGCGTTGAACAAGAAAATATCGATGAGGTTGGCGGCGCTATCCTTGGGGGTAGAGAAAATAGCCCGTGAAAAGATCAAACGGGGCTTGTTTCCCTAAAATACTTTTAGATCAATCTGGAGAGTTTATGCCGGTCCAAATTTCCCCTGCAACCCTTAAAGAATGGCTCGATCAGGGGCTTAGTGTTTATCTTCTTGATGTCCGACAACCTTGGGAAAACCAGTTCGCTGCCATTCCTAATAGCGTTTTGGTATCTTTGGGCGACCTTTCCAACAGTTTGGATGAGGTAACACCCCCTAAAGATGCTAAAGTAGTGGTTTATTGCCATCATGGGGTTCGAAGTTTATCGGGCGCTGCAATCCTCGAAAATGCAGGCATAACCCCGGCTTATTCACTTGCAGGTGGCATTGAGGCTTGGTCCTGTGAAATTGATCCAAATATTCCCAGATATCGCTAAATAAGGGGCTAATATGGCTTCTTTAAGTCATTTTGATGATCAGGGCGCCAGCAGAATGGTGGATACCTCGAATAAAGAGGAGACCCAACGCCTTGCCAAGGCTAGTGCCATTGTTCGAATGGAAGAATCCACTGCAGAATTAATACGGAACAAAGAGCTTTCCAAGGGGGATGTTTTAGAGGTCGCAAGGCTTGCAGGCATTCAGGCTGCCAAGAAAACTTGGGATCTCATTCCGCTATGCCATCCCTTGGCAATTACGGGCGTAAAACTTGATTTCTCGTTTTTTGAGAAAAACTTGCTTAGAATAACAGCAGTGGTAAAAGTATTTGGCAGAACAGGGGTTGAGATGGAAGCCCTTACGGCTGTTAGTGTTGCTGCCCTTACGGTTTATGATATGTGTAAATCTGTGGATAAAGTTATGACCATTTCGGAAATCCGGTTAGATGAGAAGACTGGTGGAAAGAGCGGTTCATTTGTCAGGCAATAATGACAAACCGCATTCCGATCTCCATGAAATGGGCCATAATATGAACGCCTCATTGATGTATTCCACATTTTTTACTCCCGAACGATATGACTCAATGCTCCCGATTCGTTCAGACCTTGAACAAGTCGAACGCATAATTTCCCGCGAGCTTATTTCTAGGCACAAAGAATTCGCCGACATCCTTGATCATGTCAGTCAATATAAAGGCAAAAGGCTTCGCCCCGCACTTCTTCTTGCCACGGCTCATGCCAGTGGATTAGTTAACGAAAGCCATTGGGTTTTAGGCGCTGCGGTCGAGTTGATTCATACCGCATCCCTGGTTCATGATGATGTGTTAGATTCCGCTCATATGCGCAGACATTTGCCCGCTGTTCATACTCTTTGGGGCACTAAGTCCGCTGTTTTACTAGGCGATTGCCTTTTCACCAACGCCTTCCAAATGACTAGTAATTTGGAAAACACTCGGGCTTGCAAGGTTATTGGCAGAAGTGCACACCGCATTTGCGAAGGTGAACTGTTACAAAACTTTCATACGGGTGATATCAACATTTCTGAAGCTACTTACTTTGATATCATCGATGGAAAAACCGCAGAAATGATTTCTGCAAGCTGTGAACTTGGGGCCGCTTATGCTGGGGCTAGCGAAGCGGTGATCGAATCCATGGCTAGTTTTGGCCGTAATCTGGGTATGGCTTTTCAAATTGCTGATGATGTTCTTGATCTTGTTGGCCATGAGAATCAAACAGGCAAATCTCTTGGCACCGATTTTGATCAGAAGAAGCTTACTTTGCCACTTATATGGCTTTTGCAAAACGGTCCAGATTTAGAAAAGAATAAGATTAAAAGTTTGCTTGAGAAAGATTCTTCTGCACAAAGAGTCCAGATAAAAAATCTTCTTAGTGATTCTGGTGCAATTGATTACGCCAAGAACAAGGCGGAACAATTTATTGCAGCGGGTAAGAGGGATTTGCAGGCTCTTGCGCCCTCAGCTTTTAGAAACATTCTGCATGATATTACAGATCAGATACTAAATCGTTCCTGCTAATTAAAATCTCGCAGAGTTGCATTGATTGAAGTGGATTCTTTGGATTCTTCTATTTGAGGTTATGCCAAACGTAGAGATTTTCCACTTTCTTGCGGGCCCACTCAGTTTTACGCAGAAACTTCAGGCTCGATTTAATGCTTGGATCGTGAGTGAAGCAATTGATAGTGATACGGCTTCCAAGTTCCTGCCAGCCATAATATTCAACCAACTCGGTCAGAATTTTCTC
>CAJCCR010000294.1 GCA_903960945.1 uncultured Planctomycetaceae bacterium | reverse complement strand
CGGATAAGCCATTCCACCCTTGATCATCAGCAAGCATGAAAATGATGTTGGGGCGATCTGCAGCAGAAGCGAAGCTTGGGAGCAATAATAGTACTGAGGCAATAAAGATTCTCATGGTTATCCTTAAAAGTAAGATCTCAGTCATTACTTCTTATAGTTAACACCATATATTAAATAATGTGTCGCTAATTTGCTGAAATTTATTGAATGGAACTTATTAAGCTAAAGGATTTATTATGATTCATGTAATTGCAATAATTGATTTAAACCCCGGTACCCGAGATGCTTTTGTTGTGGAAATGAAAAAGATCGTTCCTTTAGTAAAAGCTGAGAACGGCTGTTTGGAATATGGCCCCGCAGTTGATCTTGCTAGCGGTGCTGCAGATCAACTTCACTTAGGTGAAAACACTGTTGTTGTTGTTGAAAAGTGGGCCGATCTTGATGCGCTAAATGTTCATCGCAATGCCCAGCATATGATCGATTTTCGCCCTAAAGTAAAAGATTATGTCAAATCCATCAAGTTGCAGATTCTTAAACCTTGCTAGTGAGGTGGCTGGGGGCGATTTGCCAAAGATTGCCCCCAGCTACTTTAGATCTTTATTCTTGATGCAATAAATTTTTGATGAAGTTCTGATGAGAAGCCTGTCGCCGACAATTGCGGGTGAAGCCATGCCCATATCCTCTGGTGTAAGAGTATTGGTGTGAAGGATTTGAAAATCTTTCCCTGCTTTAAGAACAAAAGTGGAGCCATCTTCATTCAAGAAGAAGATTTTATCATCATAGGCCCAAGGGGAAGAAGTGAAGGACCCACCGTTTGGAATGCGTTGGGCTGGGTAGATTTCTTTGCCATCCAATGGGTTGAAACAGGCAACCAAACCCCGATCGTAAAGCACATATAAAAAGTTTTTGTAGATGATGGAAGTGGGGTTGTAAGGGCCTGCATTAGGTTGGCTCCATACAATAAACTCATTGGATGTTTCACCTTGTTTAAGTGAGATGTTCCCTTCCGCACCGGGTTTAATTGCATAAATGGGTTTTGATCGATCCAGTACATAACCAGAACTAATGTAAAGCAAACCGTTGTGTTCGTAAGGTGTTGCAATGGTGATACTCGACATTTTTTCGAGAGACCAAAGAAGCTTGCCTTCCAAGCTATAGGAACGAACTTTTCCGGTACCTGCAGTCACAATTTCTGTGCGGAAGCTGTTTTGCCATATGTAAGGCGTAGCCCAATTGCTTTTTTCGTCTCGTGAAACTCTATACAGTTCTTTTCCGGTTTTAGAATCCAACGCAAGAAGATAGGAATCACTTTCATTATCGTTGACAATATAAAGGTTGTTTTTGTGAAGCACTGGGGAAGCAGCGGTGCCCCAGCCAAAGCGGGTCTTTTCTGGTTTGAGCTTCCTGCTCCAAATTGGTGTACCTTTAAGGTCGTAGCAATAAACGCCTAAGTTGCCGAAGTAGCAGTAAAGTCGTTCGCCATCAGTTGCAGGTGTTTCTGAGGCGTAACTGCTTTTAATGTGGATGGGTGTTTCGGGGATACCTTCGTGGGCCAGTCGTTCCCAGATGATTTTGCCTGTGTATAAATCGAGGCAATAAACTTTGTATTGGTGAACGGTGGTGGGTGGTTTTGGGCGTTCGCCCCCGAAGTATAAACCTTTCTTCGCTTCTTCAGTAGTACCCGAATTGATAACCGAAGTTAAGAAAATCTGATTTTCCCAAACGATGGGTGATGACCAACCTCTACCTGGGATATCTGATTTCCAGGCAATGTTTTCAGTAGCAGACCATTTGCTGGGGAGATTGATTTCTGAACTGATTCCTCTGGATTGGGCCCCCCGAAACTGAGGCCAGTTGGTTTGGGCATGTAGGTTTCCATAACAAAGAAAAAGCCCTAAAGTTGAAAGGCATAAAATCATCTGGACTCGAAGTTTATTGATAACTTTCATGTTCTTCACCTTTTTATTTGGTTCATTTGAATAAAGAGCTTACTTCTTTTTTCACTACTTTACCCATGGCATTTTTAGGCAACGCCGCTACTGTAACAAGATGTTTCGGGATCTTGTAAACTGATAATCTAGCACGGCACCACTCCCGAAATTCTTCTAATTGCAAGGTGGTGCCCTCTCTTAAAATTACACCAACAGCAACAGCCTCGCCCCAGGTTTCATCTTCAATTCCAACAACTGCACACTCGCTGATGTGGGGGTGTTGTAGAAGTGTGGATTCGATTTCCAAAGCTGAAAGTTT
>CAJCCR010000293.1 GCA_903960945.1 uncultured Planctomycetaceae bacterium | reverse complement strand
TCGCCATTGATAATGTTGCAGGCCCACAAGCCTATAACATTGCCAAGGATGCGGAAGTAACTGTTGTTCTTTACAACAAGCGTACCGTGAAGGCAAATTATGCTTTTCGTAAGGGTGAACTCAACGAGAAGGCTGTTGAAGCCATTATCAAGGACATCCCCAAGATTCTTCCTGAAACAGATGTAAAGAAGTAATTTGGGGCTTTAAGTTGAATAATTAACCAGACTTGCGCCGTTATCTTTGTGGTAACGGCGTTTTTTATTTTAATTTCCATAATATTCTCTTCCCATTTACGAATTGATTCTAGGTCTACTATTGTTTAGGTATGTTTTTATGAATACTTCTTGTGATTTGATAAAAAATGATTTGATCGATGCCATTAGGCAGCGCGGGAAATCCGATTCTTACATCGACAGAAGTGAAGAACGGGAAATCTTGCAGTTTGCTTTACAAAAAGGCTTGATGTTGGATCAAGGTCATCAAATCCTTCTCGAAGTGTGCGGGCAAAGCCATTACATAATGGAAAGCCACTTGCTCGAAGATCTTTTGGAGCAAATTAAAAGCTTTGCCAAGGGTGGTAATGGCCTCACCGAAAAGTTCTTTCTTGAACTTACCAAAATGCTTCTTTCCAACTCCAAAGGTTATTTGCAAACCCAAAATGCCCAAGAAATGATCATTGCCTTGATTGAAGATAATGGCTTTGAGATCGAAACTGGATTCTTTGGCAGCAACTGGTTTTTGAAAATAAAGAAGAGCCTAAAGCTAGCCTAGTTTTTTGTAGGTTTCTTTTAGACCTCTCCATCGACACTAATAATTATTTCAAGTTGAGATGCTGAATTGTATTTGTTAGAGTACATTCGCTGCTTAATTCTTCTGAATGTGCCTTTTCTCGGAATCTTCAACCGGGTTTTTATGAAAATCAAACTACTAATCTTCATCAATGCGATTGTTGTTCTTGCATCACAAGTTTATGCATTGGAACCAACCAAGGTTGATTATGCCTCTCAGATCAAACCCATTCTGGTGAAGAACTGTATTTCATGCCATGGGGTCGAAAAGCAAAAAGGTGGATTGAGATTGGATGCGGGGGCTTCAATTATAAAGGGAGGTAACAGCGGTCCAATTTTGATTCCCGGTAAATCCAACGAAAGTAAAATTCTTCATGCGGTAGAGGGGAAAGATCCTGAAACAAGAATGCCCCCAGTGCCCAAAGCTTTGATTTCTAAAGAGCAATCAGCTTTGATTGCAACCTGGGTTGATCAGGGGGCCTTCATTTCTAAGCAAGATATGGTTGCAAGTTCCGTTGTGAAAAAAACACCCAGCACGCATTGGTCTTTTCAGCCGCTTGTAAAACCTATCATTCCTTCTGATAGTTCTGCTGGCTGGGCGAGGGCACCAATTGATGTTTTTATTTTTGAGCAAATGCGTAAAGAAGGATTAAGCCCTGCTAAAGAAGCTGATTCTCTGGCTTTATTGAGACGTGTTTATTTAGACCTTACTGGTATTCCGCCCAGCCACCTTGAAGTCGATGCTTTCTTAAATGATAAGCTTGCTGGTGCTTATGAGCGCGCAGTAGACCGTGCGTTGGCATCTCCAAGGTATGGCGAAAAATGGGGCCGCTTCTGGCTCGACCTCGCCCGTTATGCCGATAGT
>CAJCCR010000292.1 GCA_903960945.1 uncultured Planctomycetaceae bacterium | reverse complement strand
TGAGTGATTTTAAAAATGAAAAGTTTCTACCTTCTTGGAACGCTCGGGAAGAAAAGTTAAAAACTCAGCGCGATGAAATCTGGAACAAAGCTTGGCTTCCTCAAAAAGACATGCAAACTTGGTTCAAAAGGGATGAAATTTGGGAAAAAAAATATGATGCCAAGTCGGGCAAACTCGTTTGGTCCAAGATTGATCCTAATATCCCCGAAAAACTTTCCATGAATGCCAACAATGAGGGCAATTGGCGTTACCCCTCAGAACCCATCGATGGCACCACCCTCGATATTTATAAAGATACCCTTTACCTCTCGCAGTTTCATAATTTCGAAAAAGAATTAGTTGATGCAAGGTTTCCTGTCGAATTCAACAATGGGTTTGATTCCTTGATGGCTCCAATAACTTGGAAGCGTGGTTCTACTCCCACTGCTGAAGAAGTATGGCTTGCTCAAGAATCTTTCTGGGTCAAGAGAGAGCTTATCCGCGATATCCTTAAAGCTATTCAATCAATTGGATTGATGACCCCCGATACTATTGCAAAGGATGAAGTTACTCCCCCGGAAGTAAAAGCTAGGAAAAGATTTTACAACTCGATCTGGGAAGTAGATCTGATGTTTGAATCTTTGGAGCGTGAAAAATTTATCAGCCCCAGAACTAAAATCATGAATGTGCATCAAGACCAGCGAATTCTTCCGCTGGACAATCCAGTTGCAGGCTCTACTACGGAGTTTGTACTGCGTCAGGGCACTACCGTGGTTCCTTTGAGGGCCCAAGGAGAGCCATTGGGATTTGGCCAAATGCGTGAGTTTCTCAAAGACAAACTTGTATTGCCCTTCAGCTTTGACATCAACAAAGATTTTACTCTTGAACAGGTATTTACCTCCAAGAACACCCCAATCAAGATGATTTACGCCCTTGAGATTGCCAGAACGAGCCATCGAATGGCAAACCTAAAGTTGGTTAGTCGATCTCCCAATGTTTTAAAGAAAGATACAGGCGGAGCAGAAGCCTCTGCCGAAGGTGGTGCTGGGCCTGGTTCACCTCCGGGTGGAATGCCCGGTTCACCTCCGGGCGGAATGCCTGGCGGTCCTCCTCCAGGTGGAATGCCCAGTGGTGGAGCGATGATGGGCCGTGGTTTGGGCAGCGCCGCCGTTGCCAAGGATCCCACTCTCATCAACGGTATTGATCGTGCTCTTTACATCCATGCCACGGATCAGTGCAGGCATCTTCCCTTTGCAATGTCCTTAATACTTGACCAAACAGTCATGAATGAAGTTTTAACTTCGCTTGCAAACTCCAAGCTGAGAATTCAAATCACGCAGTTTCATTACCAGCATTTGAATGGTTATAAATCTTCGAATCTTATTGCGGGTGCTGCAGGGCCAACAGATCCGTCTGTTGAAAATTCTGGCGGCCCAGGCAATACGGGTTTTCGACCACCTGTTGCAGGCCCTGGTGGCCCTGGTGGTTTTCGGCCTCCCCCTGGTTCGGGCGGTGGTTTTGAAAGTGGCGGTATGCGCCCTCCAGGTCCCGGTGGAATGGGGTCTTTTCGCCCTGGTGTTCCCGGCTCTGGTGGGGCAACAGATGGTTTGGGAGATATCAATATCGTGGAGCTTAATCTTTACGGGGTTGCTTCACTTTTTGAAAAACCTGGCACTCCACCGGTGGCTCCTGCTGAAGATGCCAAGTAAAAACGATACCGGGATTTTGACCGTTTGTAATCTTACACGATTTGTAAATATTTAGAGTTTTGGAGAGTGAATCATGGCTAAGGCAAAAATTGATTTCAAAGCCCTAGGGCAGGTCATTCTTAACTATGCCAAGGAAAAGGGAGAGAAGGTTGGCTTGGGTATTTGCCTTGCCATCATGGTTCTTTTTGGCGCCTTGGGATTATGGGGCAGTTATTCTGCACCTAGTCCGGTTAAGAATGCCGAAGATATGAAAAAGCTGGCTGATGATAAAAGTCAGGCCTTTAAAAGAGCCGAGCCTGGCGAAAACGATAATCCCGGGCCTGAAAATAGTTCTACTAAACTTGCTGCGCTCGATAAACTTGATCCCACTGCTTATCGCGGTCGACAAATGTTTTCTGAAAGCGAATTTATTGATGTCAAGCGTAGGCCACCTACTATTTTAACCGTCGATGATGCCAAGGTCTCTCTCGCTCGGGTTGCAGTTAAAAGCTACATGTTCAACAAGGATGGCAAAGGTTTGACTGTAATCAAAGGCGCTGCAACAACAGGCATGGCGGGTGGGGCAGCAGGGGCTCCTGCTGGCGGGGGAAACACCGCTGCGGCACAACAAAAAGCTGCTCAGATTCGCCTTTTTGCTGCTAAGAAAAATGCTCCCAAAGCCACTTCTGAGGGCAACAAGTATAGCGATAGGTTGATTGCATACCTTAAAAACCTTGAGTTTAGTGGTAGGAAAATGGCAGAAACTTTGACCGTTACCGCAGAAGAATTTGAAAAAATGAAAGGTGCTTATCGTCCTGCAGAGCAAGCCTTGCCCTTACGCATGGCGATTGTAAACGCATCCTTTCCTTACAAGGCTCAGTTGGAAGAGTTTCGCAATAAATTAAAGCTGGGTTCTTTTTCTGAAGTTTTGAATGATGCCACTGCCAGTCCGGAAGATCAGAATGTAGGTGTCAATGCATTTCGATTTTTAGGGATGAATGTTGAAAGGCGTAAAAAGACAGCGGATGGAAAATGGGAGGAGTGGAAGCCTTTGGATATCCGCGGTAATTATCTCCCATTTGCGACTTCAACGGATTTCCGCTTTGAACCTGAAGACCCTAGTATTGCTGATTTTATTGTCAATGGATTGATGATGCCCAAACTCAGGGCATTTGATCCCGAACATTATCCCAAAGTGGATGATGCGGAACTTTCTTTAGTTAAAATCAAGTCTCAGGTTGAGGAATCTGCAAGAAAAGACAAAGATAAACTCAAGCAATCCAAGCCCCGAACCAAGCAAGATACTTTTGATGTTTTTTCTCCCGCACCCGTAGCAACTGGTGCCGCTGGCGAAGGCCCGGGGATGTCTCCCCCAACCTTTAATCCCAGTGGAACTGTAGGCGCTGGCGGATTTGTTCCGGGGGCTCCTGCAATGATGCCTGGGTTGGCTCAAGGCCAAGATGTAGAACCCGCTGTTCATAATCTGGTTCGTTTTATCGATGTGGATATCCAACCGGGTGAAACTTACGAATACCGGGTTCAGATTCGCATGGGTAACCCGAATTATAAACGCACCAAGGATGTTGCATCCCCTTCCTATGCCGATAGCGCAGAACTTGTATCCGAGTGGTCCAAGGTGCCAATTATTTTAAGCTTGCCTGAAGAACAATCCTGCTACTTGGTTGACCAACGCAAAGAAGATGACAAAAGCTTCAAGGGATTCAACAGTGAGGATAGTAAGAGGCAGGTGACTATGCAGATACATAAGTGGTTTTTAAATACCGGCGCTGCTACGCAAAATCTTTCGGTAGGAGATTGGGCCGTTGCAGAAAGGGTTTCTGTTTTCCGCGGAGAATTTGTAGGCAGGCAGGTTATCGCAAAGATTCCTTTATGGATTTATTTCTTTGAAGGCTTTGGTTTGCTACCTCCGAAAATTGTCAAGGGTGGCAGCCCTGCCACGAAAACAGGCGATGGTATCCTTGTTGACTTCTCACCCGATCGAAAAGATCGTCCTGATTTTCTCTTGGTCGATTTTGAAGGCCCAGAATATACTCATGAACGTGTTAAAAGTGCAGGCCCCGATGCTAGACCTGTTGTCTCTAAAGTTGAAGATACTAATCGCATGATCGAGGCTTACATTATCAACCCATTGGGTCAGCTTGAAGTTCACAATATCGTTTCTGATCGCGAAAATGCTTACCGCAAATCAATGCTTGAATCTTACCGCATTAGAGTTAAAAAGGCTGAAGATTTCATGCGGGGTGGCGGCGCTGGTGGTACAACCCCCTTCGGCAGCTAGATCCCTGCAATTCTAAATCGCGCAGTGTTTTATCATCTATAACCTGCGCAGGCCTTATGGGTTTTGTGGCGGGGTGAAATCAGCGATGTAAAGTTGGGCTGGGCTTCTGCCATCTCTGGTAGATGTCCACATCATTTTTTTTCCATCTTTGGTGAAAACAGGAAGAATGTCTGCACCTGGTGCAAAGGTGATGCGTTGCTGTTTTCCTGAATCAACATTCATCCAGTAGAGATCATAGTTTGGTCGCATCATGGTCGAGTGATCCGCAGCAGCGAATAGGATATGCTTGCTATCGGAGTACCAAAATGGGCACCATTGAACCCAAGCGAGGTTTTCAGCAAGGGTGCGATCGTTTTTGCCATCAACATCGATGACATGAATTTGGAGAGTGTCTTTTTTCTTGCGATCTGTGCGGAAAATAATCCGTTTGCCATCGGGGGAAAAGAAGGGGCCACCGTTGTAACAACCGGGCGCATTGGTTAGCTGGCGCACATTCTTGCCATCGTTATCCATGATGTAAAGCTCTAGGTTTTCGGCCCCGCTGCGATTACTGCAGAAAACAATCGATTTGCCATCGGGGGAATAACTGGCCTCGGCATCATAGCCCGGTGAATCGGTGAGCCTTTTCATGCCAGAGCCATCTGGGTTGGCTTCGAAAATTTCCATTGCAGGGTCGAAGTCCCATTTATAGGTTCTGCGTTTGCCTGCTTTCTTTTCTTCATCGCGGAGTTTGTACTCTTCGCCGTAGTATTCTTTGGATTTAGGGTCGAGATGGCTGCTGGCAAAAAGAATTTTCTTCCCATCGGGGGAAAAGTAACTGCAGGTGGTTTTGCCTATGCCTGGGCTGACTCGCACGCTCTTTTTGTTTGCAAGATCCATGGTATAAATCTGGTAAAAGGGGTTGCCCGATTCTTTATCTTCAGCTTGAAAAATGATGCTTTTCGCATCAGGAGAGAAGTAGCCCTCGCCCGCTCTTACAAATTCCGAAGTTAACTGGATGATATTCTTTAAATAGGCTTGTTCGCTGGTTTGCCAAGAGTCGGTATCTGCGCCACATAGAAGACCAAGAATCAGTGCGTACATTTATCAATTCTCCGCTGGTTGTGTTATTATTCATTTTTGCAGTTATTATCATTATAATACCTGAGAGACTTAACTTGGAAGAGGTTTATTCAAAACCTTTTGCTTTGTCCCCTTGGGCAAGCTATAAGAAAAGGTTTGCAGAATTAAATACAGTTCGTTGCTTTGTTGGTTTTATTATCTGAGGATCGAATGAAAAAACTGAAAATGCGGCGAATCGATCTTAAAGATCAGGCAGGTCAGCTCGAGCTTGATAATCTCATGTCCGCACTTGGGAATCAAGGAAATGTTGTTTCTCCCAAAGGTCGTGAGCTGACCAAGGCTGTTTTTGGTGAGGCCCTCAGCCCTCTGCAAGTGGTAGAGCGCGTTTGTTCCGATGTTCGTACCAATGGCTTGGACTCGGTTCTTCATTACACCAAACAATTTGATAAAGTTGATCTTACCCATGCCAACATTAGGGTAACCCTTGCTGAATTGCGCGAGGCCCATGCCAATGCCCCACCAAAACTGTTAGAAACGGTTAGACGCATCAAGCAGAATATTTATGCTTTTCAAGTTGGCCTAGTGCAACGCGATGCGGTGCAATCGCTAGGCACCCGCGGAGAGCTTCGGCTTCGCTTTCGCCCGATCAAGCGGGTTGGGATTCATGTGCCCGGGGGCGCCGCTGCATACCCTTCCACCTTGCTTATGACTGTCGTACCTGCCCAAGCTGCAGGTGTCGAAGAGTTGGTCGTCGTTATGCCACCCACACCCAATGGCGCCTATTGCAGCGATATGCTGGCTGTTTGCCATGAACTTGGCGTGAACGAGGTTTATCGTGTTGGGGGCGCTCAGGCGATAGCCGCACTTGCTTATGGCGTGCAGGGCATTAACAAAGTGGATATGATTGTGGGTCCGGGAAATATGTTTGTTGCGCTTGCCAAGAAAACAGTCTTCGGGCAGGTTGCGATTGATTGCCTTGCTGGCCCCAGCGAGGTGGTTGTGCTGGGTGATGAAACTTCCAACCCCAGATATCTTGCTGCAGAATTGATATCCCAAGCCGAACACTCGCCAGGTTCTAGCCTTCTGGTTACTTGGCGCAAAGAAATTCTAGATGAGGTTGAAAAAGTCCTTAATGAAATGCTTTCCACTTTGGAAAGAGGCGATCTTGCGAAGGATTGCCTAGAGCAATTTGGCGCCTTTGTGCTTGCCCCAGATCCTATCAGCGCATTTGATTGCGTCAATAAGCTTGCGCCAGAGCATTTGCATATTGCTACTTCTGACCCTGCAAAGCACGCAGATCAAATCGATAATGCGGGAGCAATCTTTCTTGGGCCTTATACTCCCGTTGCAGCAGGCGATTATGCTGCGGGGCCTTCGCATGTGCTGCCCACCGGTGGCACCGCTCGCTTTGCAAGCGGGCTTTGTTCTAACGACTTTTTGCGCAGATCCAGTATCGTTACCTTAACTCGTGAAGGCCTTGAATCTCTGGCGCCGGATATTTGCACCATGGCTGATCGCGAAGGGCTTACAGGGCATAAGGCAAGCGTTCTCGTCAGGTTGGAAAAGTAATATCAGACAAGGTTGTATCATGGCAAAATTGAATCGGGATTCTTTGCGAAAATCAGTGCTTGATATGTCCGCCTATACTCCGGGGGAGCAGCCCCAGGAAGGTTCGATCATCAAGCTTAATACTAATGAAAATCCCTACCCGCCATCTCCAAGGGTGGTTGATGCAATCAAGAATGCCCTAACATCTGATCGGCTTCGAAAATACCCTGATCCTTTGGGAACTAAGTTTAAGGCCGCTGCGGGGAATGCACTTGGAATCGATCCAGATTCGATTTTAATTGGTAATGGTTCTGATGATATTCTTACCATCTTGACCCGTGCGTTTGTTCCTGAGTCTGGCTTGATGGCTTCTGCAACTCCTAGCTACCTTCTTTACAAAACTCTTGCTGCAATCCAAAACGCCAAGATTGAATTGGTGCCATTCACGGATACTTGGCAATTACCACCAGCATGGCCTTTCCCCGAGGCTAATCTTACTTTTCTTGCCAACCCCAACTCGCCTTCCGGCACTTTGGTGGAAGCAGCCGAGATAGATCGGCTCGCGCAATCATTAAAGGGACCTTTGGTTATTGATGAAGCGTATGGCGATTTCGCCCGCCATAATGCCATGGGAAGATTCCAAAACGGCGCACAACCCGAGGGTATTATAATCACTCGCACCATGAGTAAATCCTATGCGTTAGCAGGGATTCGCTTTGGGTTCGCAGTGGCCCATCCTTCTTTGGTTCGCGAACTGATTAAAGTTAAGGATTCGTACAACTGCGATGTTCTTAGTCTTGAAGCAGCCACCGCTGCAATTTCTGA
This sequence comes from uncultured Planctomycetaceae bacterium, assembly GCA_903960945.1. Lineage (GTDB taxonomy): Bacteria > Planctomycetota > Planctomycetia > Gemmatales > Gemmataceae > UBA969. The sequence continues at coordinate 573 of CAJCCR010000292.1, read as the reverse complement.
TCAGGCCTATCTAAAAGAATGCATCGCAAAAATCATTGCAACCCGAACTCGTTTGCATCTGGAACTTAGCAAACTTGGATTTAAAGTTACTCCAAGCGAAGCGAATTTTCTCTGGTGTACCCACGAAAAACACTCTCCCGATTTTCTCTATTTAGAGCTTAAGAAAGCCAACATCCTTGTACGGTTGATGAAGTACCCGGGCCACGAGGGCATACGAATCACTATTGGCAGTGATCCAGAAATCGATCTCTTGCTTCAAACCCTTCGGAAACTCGTTTAAGCTGCGCTAGGCTGTAATTTCAACTCTTTTGCAGCTTTCGTCCCATTGAGCGGCGGATGTAAATCCGCTGGTGCTGGCCCTGTGCGTTTTTCACCTGCTTTTTTACTTTCTCTTTCCCCCTACTCCCAACCCTCTTCCCTCCGGGAAAAGGGCCCTTCGCTTCGCTAGCCCGGGTTTCTAGCCACCACCACTTTTTTACTGCCCTTAAGCCCACCTTTTCTTATCGAGCGGCGGATGTCAATCCGCTGGTGCTCGCCCCTCGCCTTTTTACTTCCCATTAATTGATGTGGGTT
>CAJCCR010000291.1 GCA_903960945.1 uncultured Planctomycetaceae bacterium | reverse complement strand
GATCACCGTAGAGCTTGCGCTTGCAGGCGCTAGCCATTTCACCCTTGTAAATCGCAGCGTCACCCGGGGTGAAGAGTTGGCTAAGTTGCTTCGGGAAAAAGTAAATGCAAAGGTTGAGTTTGTTCAATGGACGGGGGATTTTAAAATTCCCGAGGGCACCGATGTAGTGATTAATGCCACTTCCATCGGCCTTTATCCAGATCGAGAAGCCAGGCTTGAGCTTGATGTTTCAACTTTGAAACCCTCGATGGTAGTTGCAGATGTTATCCCTAATCCTCCTGAAACCAGACTGGTAAAGGATGCCCGGGGAAAAGGTTGTAAAGTGATTGATGGACTTGGGATGCTCGTTAACCAAGGGGTTATTGGTATCAAGCATTGGGCGGGTATCGATCCCGATCCCAAGGTGATGCGCAAGGCCCTTGAAGATATATTCAACAGCTAGCCGTAAGGTTCAATCAACCTGCAAAAGGGAAGGTGGGGGCTTTATGGGTAGTCCAGAAATTATCGTTAGAACTGCGGGAAATGAAGACGCATTAAAGCAGTTCGGCCCTTACGGAATTGAAACTCTGATCATGGTGGACGAGGAAATTCGAACCACGGCTTATAGGGTTAAAGTTCAAGCGGAATCTAGCACTAGCACCAGTTATCATCAAATTGCTGAAGAGCTTTATTATGTGCTTGCGGGTGAGGGGGTTGCAATTTTGGATGGGGTGGAACATGAGTTGAAGGTGGGGGTATTTTTGCGATTGCCCCCTGGTACAAAGCATGCGTTTAGGGCTGGGCCTAAAGGTTTAGAGATGCTGGATATTCATGCGCCTGGGTGCAGGCCGGATAGAGATGTTTATTTTGTTGGTGGAGAAGTGCCTGCGGGTTTTAAATCACCTGCAGAATAATCAAGGTGTCCAATCTTTTCGTTCCCTTGATGATGGGATGTTTAGAATTTTTCGATACTTGGTGATGGTTCTACGGGCCACAGGGTATCCTTCTTCCTGAAGTTTGTTTACCAAATCTTCATCAGAAAGCGGGTTGGATTTATCTTCTGCGCCAACCACTTCAAGAAGTTTTCTTCGGATTTTTTCCCAAGCGATATCTTCACCAGTTGCGCTCTGAGTGCCTCCGCCAAAGAATCGTTTCAGGGGGAAAACTCCCCGCGGGGTTTGAACCCATTTATCATCAACCGCCCTGCTGATGGTTGAAACATCCACGCCAACCACTTCTGCAATTTGCAGCATTTTCAGCGGTTCGATATGTTCAGGGCCAAGTTCTAAAAAGCTCAACTGCCTTTGGATGATTGCTTGAGTGACTTTTTTTAGAGTAGACCTGCGCTGTTCGATTGCTTCGAGCAACCATTGTGCGGATTGGATTTTAGGTCTAAGAAACTCTTTTACTTTTTTATCGGTGGCGCGATTTTTACACTCTGCAACATAAGTCTGATTGATTTGCACATTGGGTAAAAGTTCGTCAGCCAAGCGAACGAGGTAATCTCCCTCTTCCGATTTGAATATTTCAATATCCGGTACCACATAGGGAATATTTTCGGAATTAAAGATAGCTGCGGGTTTGGGATTTAGTTTTCGAATAACCTCGATTGCTTCTTTGATCTGTGCCAGATCAAGACCAGTTGTTTTTTGAATTGCTGGTATTCGGTTGTGCCTGATGTTTTCCAAATGGTTGGTGATCAGGCTTTTAACTGCATCTGGGTTTGGCGTTTCGGAGGTGAGTTGCAGTAAAAGGCATTCAGCTAAATCTCTTGCGCATATGCCAGGCGGATCCAGCCTTTGAACGATGGATATCGCTTGTCTGATTTGATCAGGGGTGCAAGGCGGATCAATCGAATTGGCAATCTCTTCTGCACTCGATTTCAGATACCCACCATCATCAAGGTTGGCGATCACCAGATTTACAAGGCGCCTTTCTTCTTTTGAAATATCAAAGAATGAAAGCTGATCGATGAGATAATCTTCGAGAGATTGTGGTCTGGAAACCATGTTTTGCATGGCATTGTGCTTGCGTTCGGAAAATTCTTCGATGGCGTTGCGCGATGGCCTGTGATCATCGTAAAGGGATTCTTTCCATTCTTCGGGCATGCCATCAAGGCGCTCGAAATCGGCTTCTGCCTGGCCTTTGGTATCGATCACCAAAGTTTTATCTGAGGTATCTTTGGAAGTATTTGCTTCAAATTCATGATCGTTTTGGTCGTCATTCCATTCATCGTTGGCATTTGCGTTTTCTGAATCTTGAGTCAGTTCGAGAACTGGATTTTCCTGAAGCTCCTGTTGGATTTTTTCTTCCAAAGCCATGATCGGTAGCTGGAGTATCTCCATCGACTGAATCATGCGAGGTGCAAGATGCAGTTCGTGCCCCATCCTCAAGCCCATGGAATGTTCTAGCCGCATTCGTTTTCCTTAAGACCAATCAGCATCACAATAGCAAATCGAGCAATCAAAGTTCTCTACGTCCTTCAAGTGCATCCGCCAGAATTTGAGAGTTTGCAAATTCCAAACCCGAGCCCGAAGGAATGCCGCGTGCAAGTCGCGTTACTTTGATTCCTGAAGGGCCCAATAAGCTGGAAAGGTAAAGAGAAGTCCCATCCCCTTCCATGGTTGGATTAGTTGCCATGATTATTTCTTGAATATCCCCTTTTTCAACCCTGAGCATAAGTTGGTCGATGGTTAGGTTATCGGGGCCCATGTTATCTAAGGGGGCAAGTTTTCCGTGTAATACATGGTAAAGGCCGCGAAACATCCCAGAGCGTTCGATGGAAGAAAGATCCCTAGGTTGTTCGACAATGCAAACCACGGAAGAATCTCTTCTAGGATCGGAGCAAATTAAGCAGAGTTCATTTTCTGTAGGGTTGCAGCAGATTTTACATTGTTTAATGGATTCTTTGACCGAGCGAAGGCATTCTGCAAGAGATAGTACCTGCTTTTTATCCGCGGTCAAAATGTAGTGAGCCAATCGTTCGGCAGACTTCGGGCCAATGCCTGGAAGTTTTCCGAGTTCTTCGATCAAGCGAGCGATAATGCCCAGTTGTTGATTTGAATCAGACAGTGTCAAATTCCTAGGCTCCAAAAGAAAATCGGTTTAGCTAAATCCTGGAAGTTGAAAGCCCCCGGGTAAACCAAGTGACTGTGTCATTTTTGCAGTTTCTTCAGCAATCGCAAGCTTAGCTTTTGCAAGTGCTTGATTCGAAGCAGAGCGAATAAGTTCTTCGAGGTAGGGCTTGTCTTGCAATTTGAAAGCTTCATTCGAAATAACGATGGAAATAATTTCCATTTTTCCATTGGCTCGAACCTGAACCATGCCAGCACCCGACTCGCCGTCGGCGTGGATTTTATCGAGCTTCGATTGCATTTCTTCCATCTGCTCCTTCATTTTAGGAAGGTTACGCATCATGTTTGCAATCTGGCCCATTTCTTTAAACATTGGTGTTAAGCCTCGTCGTTATCATCATCCGCACTAGGTTTAGATTCAGGAGGGAGAACTCCGAATCCTGCATCGACCCGTACAATCTGAGCGTTAAAAATTTCTAGAACTCTTTGAACAATCGGTTCTTTTTCTGCAGCTTCCTTGGGATTAACTTTAGGCTTTGAAGCCACGGGTTCAATCTCAATGGGTGCCAGTTCTACGATTTCATTAGGGTCTGTAATGACCTTGCTAGTAACCCTTACCTGCCAACTTTGCCCTGTAATTTTATTCAGGGCAGTTTGGATTCTCATGATTCTGGCAGGATCAGAGCAGTACTCTAAGGCTTGATTGTACAGCCTAGGGAATTCAATAACTAGAGCGTTTGGCCCAGAAATTGCAGGAAGGCCTGATTTTTTTACCTCGTTACCGAGCATAGGTCCAATTGCATCAATGACTTGTGGCCAAATGGAAGAAATATTTTGGGAAGATAATCGTACTTCGGAAGATGTTGTTTGGGGTTCAATCAGGCTATCTATTTCACTCAGGAACTTTTTTTTTAAGGCCTCGGGAGGTGCGGTTATTTGCCTTGCAGTAGTTTGCGTTTGCGCTGACAAACCACCGGCTTGAAGGAGTTGCAATATTTGTTGCAAGGGGATTAAATTTACTAGTCTGGAAAGTCGGATGAGCCCGAATTCGACCATGATTCTGGGTTGGTGGGTTGCTTTGAGCCGGATTTTTGTAAGTGACAAAATATCGAGGCCAGCAAGCAGGGTATCAAGGGAAATTCCCTCGGCCATTTTTTTGAAACGATCATGCTGGGAAGTTGCAATGCCTGCATCCACCGGAATTTGATTGGAAGAAGCGTAAACCATTAGGTCGCGCCAGTATGAAATCATTTGCTCAATCAGTTCCCCCATTTGCAAACCTTTGGAATTGGTTTGATCCATGAGTTCAAGAACTTTGGAAGATTCACCTGTTAAAATCGCCTCAGCAAGATCCATGATGTGGTTTTCATCAACTGCGCCAATGAGTCGGTGTACTTCATCCCGGGTGATTTTTCCGTTGGAGAAGGATAGCGCCTGATCTAAAAGGGATTGGGCATCCCGCATCGAACCACCCGCCCTGCGTGCGATGAGTTCGATGGCTTCGGGTTCTGCCTCCAATCCTTCTTTGATTGTGATTTCCTGAAGATGCGCTGCAATTTGTTTTGTACCGATGCTGGAAAAATCAAAGCGTTGACAGCGCGAAAGAATGGTGATCGGAATTTTCTGAACTTCAGTGGTTGCGAAGATGAACTTCACATGCGAAGGAGGTTCTTCAAGTGTTTTTAACAAGGCGTTAAACGCTGGCCCTGTTAGCATGTGCACTTCGTCAATGATGTAAATCTTGTAGCGCGATCTGCTTGGCCTGTATTGCACATTGTTGCGGATCTCACGCACTTCATCGATGCCTCGATTGCTTGCGCCATCGATTTCTAGCACATCGACATCTTCACCTGTTGCGATTGCAGTGCAGATCGAGCAGACTCCGCAAGGAGTAACGGAGGAACCTTTTTCGCAATTAAGAGCCTTGGCGAGAATTCGGGCTGCAGAGGTTTTTCCCACACCACGGGCGCCCGTGAATAAATATGCATGGGCCACACGATTGTGCTTGATTGCATTTGTAAGAACTTGAGAAATTGCTTCTTGGCCAATAAGGTCGCTAAAACCGCCCGGGCGATATCTTCGAGCCAAAACAGTGTAGCCTTCCGGAGGCGTGGTGCTTGTTGTGG
>CAJCCR010000290.1 GCA_903960945.1 uncultured Planctomycetaceae bacterium | reverse complement strand
TTGCCTTCCGGCTTTAAATCAAATTTTTTCGATTGTTGTAGGGCTTTTGCCATATATATTCTCTATTCAAATCTTTTAAGGCAGTTTAATTTCCTTGCCAGATTTAACGGCAATACGTTTAACCTGTGTTTTACCATCTTTTACAATTCGTTCAGTACGAATTCTTGTTGCTTTTTTAGTTTCTGGATCAATAAGCATCACATTTGAATATGCAATAGGAAATTCTCTTTCCATAATGCCACCATCTGGATTAGCAGGGCTTTTACGCATGTGGCGCTTGTGTATATTAACACCTTCAACCAATACTCTAGCTTTTTTTGCTTGGGTTTCGATAACACGGCCTTCTTTGCCTTTATCGTCACCACTTATAACCTTAACTAAATCATTCTTTTTTATAAACATTTTCATGTAGTTTCGATCCTTATAATACCTCTGGTGCCAAAGAAACGATTTTCATAAAACTTTTCTCACGCAATTCACGTGCCACAGGTCCAAATATACGAGTACCTCTTGGTTCACCCTGACCGTTGAGAATAACAGCTGCATTCTCATCAAAACGGATGAAAGATCCATCTTTACGTCTAATTTCTTTTTTTGTGCGAACAACAACAGCCTTGCATACTTCGCCTTTTTTTACACCTGCATTAGGAAGAGCAGTTTTAATAGACACAACAATGATGTCGCCTACACCTGCATAACGCCTTCCATGTCCACCAAGTATACGTATACAACGAACACGTTTTGCGCCCGAATTATCGGCTGCTATAAGATTTGATTCTTCTTGTATCATCTAAGTGTTCCTATATTACTGCGCACGTTCAATAACATCTGCTAACATCCAGCGCTTTCTAGCACTTAATGGGCGACTTTCAATAACTCGAACAATGTCACCTACGCGGCATTCATTGCCCTCATCATGGGCCATAACTTTTTTTGTCTGCTTGTAGTATTTCTTATATAACGGATGAGCAACTTGACGCTCGATCGCTACAATAATACTTTTATTCATAGCAGCACTTATTACTTTGCCTAGACGAACTTTTTTTCCGCTCGTAGAGGGCTTTTGATCTGTTGCAATAATAGTAGCCATAGTTTCCATAAAGCTTTATGCGTAATTTGTCAGATTTTGACATTCCGCTCACGCAACACTGTTTTAATGCGCGCAATATCTTTTCTTAAAATTCTAATTTGAGATGGATTTTCTAATTGGCTTAATGCCTTTTCGAAATTTCTCATCATCATTGCTTCTTGTGTTGAAGCTAACATTTCATGTAGTTCTTCTTCTGAGAACTTGCGAATATCCGACGCTTTTTGCGGTTTCATTACTGTGCAGCATCCAAGCGTGTTACAAATTTTATCTTAATTGGTAATTTATGAGAAGCTAAACGAACAGCTTCTTGCGCTGACTCTTTTGAAACACCATCGATTTCAAAGAGTATACGCCCAGGTTTAACTACCGCAACCCAGAATTCAGGATTTCCTTTACCACTACCCATACGCGTTTCCGCTGGTTTTTTCGTAACAGGTTTGTCTGGAAATATTCTAATCCATACTTTACCATCACGACGTAAATAACGGTTAATCGCAATACGAGCAGATTCAATCTGACGATTTGTTATCCAAGCGGGTTCAAGGGCTTTCATACCAAAAGTACCAAAAGCTACTTGAGAACCACGATAGGCTTTGCCTTTCATTCTACCGCGTTGGGTTTTTCTATGTTTTACTCTTTTAGGCAGCAACATTGTGCTATATCCTTCTCTTAGTCCTTTGTTATAAGCTTGCCGATTACTTCACCTCGGCAAATCCAAGTTTTTACACCAATCAAACCGTAAACGGTTGCTGCTGTTGCTGTGCCATAGTCAATATCAGCTATTAATGTGTGTAAAGGTACTCTACCTTCTTTATACTGTTCAGTACGGGACATATCTGCTCCGCCCAAACGACCTGAACACATTACTCTGATACCTTCCGCACCCATTCTCATTGCAGCTCCAACAGACTGTTTCATTGCTTTACGAAATGAAACACGTCCTTCAAGTTGCTGAGCGATATTTTCGGCTACCAATTGGGCTTCCACTTCTGGGCGCTTTATCTCGTGTATTAAGACTTTTACATCTTTGCGTGATATCTTCTTTAATTCTTCTTCCAACAATGTAATATCTTTACCAGAACGGCCAATGATTACACCTGGTCTTGAAGTATGCAATGTTAAACGCAATTGTTTTGCTGTACGTTCGATTATTATTCTAGCAACACCTGCTTTACGCAAACGGCTTTTTATATATGAACGTACCATCAAATCTTCTGTAAGTTTTTCTGCTACATTCTTTTCATCGAACCAATTAGCATCCCATTGGCGTACTATGCCTAAACGGAGACCAATCGGATTTGTCTTCTGACCCAAAGCTCTCTCCTGTTAATTACTTGACAACTGAAACTTCAATTGTGAGATGGTGCGAGCGTTTACGAATTCTATAAGCCCTACCCATAGGAGCAGGAGAAATACGCTTCGCTGTAGGGCCTTGATTGACATAGACCTTACTTACATAAAGCTTTCCTTCATCAACACGCTCATTTGCAGCGAGTGCTTTCTCCAAAACATTGGATATCGCAGAGCGAAGCACCATTTCTGCATCTTTAGCTGCCGACTTTGTAGAGAATTTCAGCGTCGCAATCGCTTGTTGCGCTGACTTTCCTCGTATCAAATCTATCACCAGGCGCATTTTGCGGGGTGATGAACGCAAATAGCGTTTTGTTGCACGAGCATTTAGCATAATCTAACCTTATTCAGCTACGGATTATCGTTTTCCGGACTTTTGATCTTTTCTGTTACCTGCATGCCCTTTGAATGTTCTCGTTGGAGAAAATTCGCCGAGCTTATGTCCTACCATATTTTCAGTTACATACACGGGTATGAACTTGTTGCCATTATGTACTGCAAATGTGTGACCTACAAAATCAGGAGCAATAGTTGATGCACGTGACCATGTTTTAACTACTACTTTTTTTCCTGAATCATTCAAGAGGTCTACTTTCTTCGCCAATTTGTAGTATATAAAGGCGCCTTTTTTGAGTGAGCGAGCCATACTTTCCTAGTTATTTTCTTTTACGAACAATAAGATCTGTTGACTTCTTCTTTTGTCTACGTGTCTTAAGGCCTTTTGCTAATTGACCCCAAGGTGAACGTGGATGCTGACGACCACCACCGGATTTTGATCTTCCTTCTCCACCACCCATTGGGTGATCTATCGGATTCATCGCCATACCACGTGTTTGAGGTCTTACTCCTAACCAGCGCATACGGCCAGCTTTACCATAGAGAATA
>CAJCCR010000289.1 GCA_903960945.1 uncultured Planctomycetaceae bacterium | reverse complement strand
GGCGTTTGGACCCAAGAGGCTGATCTAGCCCAACAAAATGGCTTTAATATTTTCTCCCATCAAGGCAATTATGCTGCTCTTTCCGCAGATGGTAATACTGCTTTACTTGGTTACGAATCTTTTCCCGTCAATGGCGTTGCCTCCGGAACTGCTTTTTTCTTTTCAAGAACCAATGGCGTTTGGAATCTTCAATCTCAAGTAACACCCCCAAATCTTAATGCCAACTCTAATTTCGGGTCCTCTGTTGGGATTTCAGCAGATGGCAATACTGCCATTATTGGCTCGCCTTATAGCAATTCAGGTAAAGGTAATGCTTTCATCTACTCCCGATCTGGTTCGACTTGGGCTCTACAATCCACTCTCAACCCTCAAGGTAATCTACTTGCTTCCATTTTTGGTTCTTCCGTAGGCATATCCAATGATGGCAATACCGTTTTTGCTGTCGGCTCCAATGTTTTTTCTAGCGATAATGGCGTCTTCTTCTTCCAACGCACCAATAATATCTGGACCCATACCCAAGACCTTTATGGCGCTTCTGCTTTCCAGAATGGCTTTGGCTCATTCCTCCTATCCCCTGATGGCAATACCCTGCTCTCAGCCGACCCTCAGTCCAACTCCGTCTTTTCTCAAGCTTGGCTACAATCCAAAACCATAGCAACACTTACGGTCGGAAATTTAAACACTCCGAACATTACCACGGTTGTTACAGATACAGGGTTTTCAAATTCGGATGCTATCACCAACGATCAAACAATATTTCTTTCAGGAAATACCAACCCCAATAACACAGTTGCCATTTATAATGGAGCAATTAATATTGGTTCCACCTTGGCCAACTCTCAGGGAAATTGGTTATTTGACTACACAGCAACCACTCTTTTAGATGGTCTTTATTCTTTCACTGCAACAAGTACAGATAACAACAGTGTTACCTCCCCACACTCTCAAATATTAAATGTAATTATCGATACTGTTTCGCCCACAGGCACTTTTGCTTTGGTAGATACTCCACGCACCACTCCCGTTGCCACAATTAATCTTAACTTTTCCGAACCCATAGCAGGATTTGATATCAAAGATTTAACATTAACTCGAAATGGGAAATCCGTTTTTCTTACCGGGGCGCGAATAACTAATTCTGGAAATGTTTACACCGTTACGGGCATTCAAGGTATTACATCCATTTCAGGGAATTACACCCTTACCCTAAATCCCAATGGCACTAACATTACTGATATTGCAGGTAACCTGATTCAACAGGCAATTACAAGTGTCTCTTGGTTTACAGATGCAACCCCAGTAACGACACACATCATCATTCAAGCTGCACCAGACACTTACAAAAACATAGCACCCAATACCAACGTTGTTCTTAATGTTCTTCAAAACGATTTAAATCTTGATGGAGGTGGTTTGCAATTAAGCAATCTTGGAACTTCGTATACTGCCGGTGCTCTTAATCCGGTTCAGATATTTCCAATTATTTCACCCGCGGGCCCAACACTAATTCAAAATTCTGATAACACCTTTTCTTTTAACAGCCCGACTAAAGGTGTTTTTTCATTTGAATATTCTGCGGTGGGCAAAGAAACAAAGCTTACTGTACCTTCAAGTGAAGGGCCTTCTTTTGGCGCAATTATAAGTGGCGATCGCTTTGGTTCAAGCATTGCCTTATCTTCTGATGGCAACACCATGGCGGTTGGTGCTCCACTATTAAATGTGGGGTCCAACAGTGATCAAGGGTCTGTCTATATTTTTTCCAAGTCAGGCACCAACTGGATTTTACAATCCCAGATTTTTGCTTCCGATGGGCTTACTGATGATTCCTTTGGTAGCTCCGTATCCATCTCAGAGAATGGCAATACTTTGATCGTTGGTGCCCCAGGATCTTTTCAATCCCAAATCCAAGGCGGCGTGTATGTCTTCACACGCTCAAGTGGTGTTTGGACTCAGCAACCTAAAATCGTAATCCCATACAACCCTACAGCAATGAATCCGATTTATAATACTGCGCTAGGATCTAAAGTCCTTATCTCATCTGATGGCAATACTCTTTTTGCTGGTACACGATCTGGCGGGCAATATATTTATTCTTTATCAGGCGGCGTGTGGACCCAACAGGCTGATCTAGCCCAACAAAATGGCTTTAATATTTTCTCCCATCAAGGCAATTATGCTGCTCTTTCCGCAGATGGTAATACTGCTTTACTTGGTTACGAATCTTTCCCAGTTAACGGTGTCGCTTCCGGAACTGCTTTTTTCTACTCTAGAACCAATGGCGTTTGGACGCTTCAAGCCCAAGTCACTCCGCCAAATATTGACGCCAACTCTTATTTCGGCACTTCAGTTGGGCTTTCCTCTGATGGTAACACAGCCATCATTGGCTCTCCTTATAGCAATTCATTTAAAGGAAACGCTTTCATCTATACCCGATCTGGAATGGTTTGGTCTCTCCAATCCACTCTCAACCCTCGAGGTAATTTACTTGCCTCTATTTTTGGTTCTTCCGTAGGCATCTCAAACGATGGTAATACCGTTTTTGCAGTCGGCTCCAATGTCTTTTCTCACGATAACGGGATCTTCTTCTTCCAACGCACCAATAATATCTGGAGTCATACTCAAGACCTTTATGGCGCTTCTGCATTCCAGAATGGCTTTGGCTCATTCCTCCTATCCCCCGATGGCAATACCCTGCTCTCTTCCGACCCTCAATCCAATTCCGTCTTCTCACAAGTTTGGCAACAATCCAAAACTCTTGTAACCATCCAAGTCGGGGAACCAGATTCGCATTCTTTAAGTGGTGGCTCCACTGCGTTTTTCTTTGACATTACCAATGATGGTGTTGCTGATTTGTTTAAAGCCGACCTTGGTTCAATTGTTATTACCAATCAGGCTAATGGCCAAATCATTTCCAGCTTCAATCCCTATCCCCAGTTTCAAGGAGCGATCCATGTTGGGGCAGGCGATTTCGAAGGAAATGGAAAAAACTCCATTGTAACAGCCCCCGGAATCGGTGGCGGCCCCCATATCATGGTGATCGATCCATCAACCGGCGCCGTAAAAAGCTCTTTCTTCGCATACAACACCAACTTTAGGGGCGGAGTGGTAGTTGCTGTAGGAGACATTAATGGCGACGGAATTGTTGATATTGTAACTGGCGCTGGCCCGGGTGGTGGGCCCAACGTAAGAGTTTTTGATGGAAGAAACAATCAGCTAATCCTCGATTTTATGGCTTACTCCCCAACCTTTTTAGGCGGTGTTTCGATTGCCTTAGGCGATGTAAATGGTGACGGCAGATTAGATATCATCACTGGTGCAGGCGCGGGGGGTGCCCCTCATGTAAAAGCTTTTGATTCAATCAGCGGCAACGAACTTTTATCTTTCATGGCATATGATTCATCTTTCCTTGGCGGGGTTTTCGTCGCTGCAGGTGACCTTAACAGCAACGGCTCCACACAAATTGTTACAGGCACAGGATTTGGCGGCGCTGCGCATGTAAAAATATTTGAATCTCGAACACTCGCAGAACTTAATAGCTTTTATGCTTACGATGCCGCTTTTATCGGAGGTGTTAGAGTTGGCCTAACTGATCGCAATAACGATGGGATAATAGATATCGTTACTGGTGCTGGGCCGACAGGTGGGCCGCATGTTAAAATATTTGATGGCAACAATTTCGAATTAATTGACAGTTTCTTTCTGGTCGATCCATCAGATATAGC
>CAJCCR010000288.1 GCA_903960945.1 uncultured Planctomycetaceae bacterium | reverse complement strand
GGTTGCAGAAAAAGCAGAGTAATTGAAGAACTTTGCAAGAGAAGTTGGCTGACTAAAAGTAACATCTGTTTTCACAGCACTCCAGTTTTCAGTTGCTGGTTTGCTGCCCGTAAAGATAGTTTGAAATTTGCCTAAAACAGCGTCGTAATTGTAATAACCAACTTGAGTCGTTATTTGGCCTGCTTGAAGAGTTTGCCCCATGATTGTTGATGCTTGAATTGTGCTTAATGCTAATCCATTTACTGCAGCCCTGTTGTTATCGGTGCTGGTGTCACCAGTCAAACCACGCGAGCCTGAAAGTGCTGCTGCATCTGCAGCGCTTTGGAGCTGTGATTTTGTCTGCGCCAGAATTCCTATATCCACAGCCAAGGCGATTATTCCTATCAACGCGACCATGCTGACCGCAAGCATTGGGAGGATGGCTGCTTTTCTAGCTTTGTTTATGAACTTTATTTTTATCATGGTTTATATCCTCTTAGTTGCCTTCACTATTCATGATGGTCGCAGCCTGGAATGTAAACGATGAGGGCAGAAACAAAAGGAAGGGCGCTGATGGGGTATAAGTGCCTGAAATTTTAACCATGATTGCACCACCAAATTGCGCATCATTCCAATTGCTGTTAGGTATCGCTATACCTGTGGATGTGTTTACATTCTGAACGGAAACCGTGTAGCCGGAGAGCATATTTTCTGTACCATTCATTTTCGTGGTAACTACATTGCTAACCTGAGTGGAGGTAGTGCCATCGCCTGTATGAACTACTGCGTATCTTGCTGCTTCTCTTACAGCATTATTTGAAACTTGAACAAGATAATAGTACCTGCCGTACTCGAGTATCCCCATAAACATCATCAGGAAAACAACTAGGACTACAGCCATTTCTACCATGGCTGCCCCTTCTCTTTTTTCTGTGATATTTGAACTAGGCAATAACAATCGATCGCATCCTTTAATTCGTAGGTAATGTTGCATTGATGGAAAAAGGATCATCCACAAGCGAAACCATGGTTGCGGATGATGTCATCGAACTTGGGCTGAACATATTGATATTAATGTTGTCCACATCGGCATAGGGGATTGTAACAGTAACCTTGAACACTTGCCCTTTCACAGCTTGATATGGGTGGGTGATGGGGCTGCCGGTAAGGGCTGCAAATTGCACCGTGACATTGGTAGATGGTAAGCCAGCCCTTGCAATGGTGTCCTTCACAATCGAAGTTACCGAAGGGGTTCCCGAATTTAAATTGATCTGTGTGCTAGAACCAGTTGAATTAATAATCAGGCCCTGAGCAGAAAGTCGTGCGCCCTCTCTTGCTGCATTCGATAAAATTTGCTGCACTTGGGCCATGCGGGAAAGCTCAAGTAAACCAACTACCATCAAGAATACAAAAGGAGCGCAGACAGCGAGTTCGACCGCTACCGCGCCTTTCCGCGCCCTATGGTTTTTCGATATCAGGTTCATTCCAAGAAATACCACGAGAATGCAAGGTTTAAAAAGATTACACCGTCGTTACTATTGTAAACCTAGGTCACAAAACCCGAAAAGAGAAATTAAAAGCGTGAAAAAGCACAAAATAATCTGAGAGAGATTGTTTGCCGTAAGGTTATGTGCAGCTTTGGTTTATGTTCTTTTGTCGCAAGCGTTGGAAGGGTTGGTCTACTTTTTTAAGGCGGGATTCCCTGCGCTAGGGTTTTATTTGCCCGGAAGAAACTCAACTTCGATGCCAGTTTCGGAAACAACTGGGTACTTTTCAAACAGCGTTGTAACCCTAGCAGTTAATATCCAAGACCCTTCCAGCTTAGCTTCAGGCTTTGTGGTAACCGTTGCTTTTAGGGTATCGGTATTGGTTGGCCAAACCATGGGGCTAAAAGTAACAAAACCTTTGATTTCTTCAGGAACAAGTAGCTCTAAGTTTACAGGTTCTTTTAATTTGTTGGATCGGGCAAGCTTAAGCGTTATTTCAAAAGATGCTCCGCTTTGCAGCACAAGTTCTTCCGGAGGATGCAATAATTTCAACATCGCTCCTTCAATTGACATTGTAACTTGGCCATCCATTGCAGCTTGCACATACCTGATCTTTCCTTTGGGATCTGGGATTTGGGCGATTGCAACCAATGCAATCCTAGAGGTGCGGGCTGTCTCTAGCCATTCGGGAAGGAAAACCGGGTAAGAAAGTTTTTTTACCTCAGGCCCAACGACTAAGACCGGGCCACGGATTCCTTGCCTATGTCGGGATTGGGTACCCGCCATGTCAAGGGTTATCTCGCCTTTGAATCCTTCATTTCGTTCGATGATAATTTCAGGAAGATAAGTTGCACCACGGTGAACCCGAATGCCTCCATCTGCAACCACAGGCTTAACTTTAAAAGGAGGCTTGATGGTGGTTGCAACCAGAATGCCCTCTGTAAGATTTGAATCGGGGTTTCGTGCAGCGAGGTCTCCCTTAAGTGGCACCAGCACGGTGTTGGTGATCGTTTGATCCGCTACTTTTGCGGTTCCAGTAATTTTTGCCAGCACTGCAGAAGCAGACGCATCTTTGGTGCAAGTTAACGTTACATTCAAGGAAGCTGCAGTTGGCAAAATGATCAGATTTGCAGGAACACTAACACCTTCAGGAAGATTGGTGAAAGTCAGGGTAACAGGTTCTTTAAAGCCAGCTTCGCGGGTGATGGCGATGGCGAGTGCCAAGGTTCCCCCGATTGGAACATTTGCAGCAGGAAGGGTTCGTAGCTTGAAATTACTTTTGGATTTATCAACCGCCAGCCTGTAAACAGAAGCGAGAGTCTTGGTTTTTCCGGAGAGATCACGAATGATGATTTTGTAATCTCCATCTGCAGGTAAGGTGATGGGGAGTTCCGGATCCATGCTTGGTGAAGAATCATCTTTTGATGCGAGTTCTTTACCATCGGGGCCAAGAACGGAAAGATTAATATCCAAGTTGGATCCGATTTTTATGGCATCGCAAGAGATAGTCCAAAGCTCGCCTTTTTTACCCTTAAAACTATAAGTGTCAGACTTTTTAGCCTCAGTCAGGCGGCCCGTTACTGCGCCAGGAACCGTTATGAGTTCTGTTTCCGCAACTTTTTCATCAAAGTTGCTAAGCGGGAAGGTGTAATCCTGGCTGTTCCCAAAAGGGGTTTCAACTTTGTATGAAAAAGAAGAAAGCTTTTCATCAAGGGGAAACGAAACCTCTTTCTTGATACTTTCGATTTTCGCTTTACCGGTTGCAACACCGAAGCCAATGAACTCGATGGTTTGCTTCTGCCCCCGCTTACCCGCAGCAGGAATTGCAGCAAGAATTCTTGGCCCATTATCCATTACAAGCCTGTAAGTGAATGACCTAAACCCGCGGTAGTCCACATCTCTGATGGAAACGGTATAAGTGTTATCTTTTTCGACAGCGAAAGTCAGGGTGGGATCGGTGCCCTCGGTGTCGAATATTTCAGCAATCTTGCGATGGTTCTGGTCGTGGACTTCAATCACCCCGTTGAAATCGGAGCCTAGCCTACGAGCAAAAAGATCGCACGTGATGAGTTCAGATTTTTTGGCCTTGAATTGATAACGATCAACTTCTTCTATGCGTTTTAATCGGCCTGAAACAGTGACGGGAAAATTTGGAAGCTGCTGCGGAGTTCGCAAAGATTCATCTTCAAGAATTTCAGGTGTATTGCCTACCATGAATACACCACCATTGCCTGCACCGTTGGCGTTGGCAACACGCCAGTGAATCGGGCCTGCAGGCATTCCTTCGGGCAGGGTAAAGCGGGCGGATATTTCGCGGGGCAGGGCAGGGTCGCTTGCAAAACTTTTAATATCAAACCAATAAGGGGGCTCGTGCATTAATACCGGGCCGGGTGCTGAAAGCAGTTCGAGTTTCACCCGTTTATCAACTACAAAAAACTCGGTGTCAGGTGTCCAATCCTGCCCGCCTAACTTTACTTCAATCTTGGTGCCAGCTTTTCCACCCGCAGGATGGGCGTATCCAATCCCGCCCGGAATGAGTTGCGCCTGAGATTCGTGCTGCAATAATAGCAGTGCAAAAGCAGTCGCTAGCACAATCGCAGTTTGTCGTATTGAACGCATTATCTTTTTTCCAAGTCTCGGAATGCTGGAATACTGCCCAGTTAGGTTTAAACCAGAAGTTCCTTGATGACCTTGCCACCGCTTACAATAGGCACAGGCCTGCCAAGAGGAGTGCGGTAAACTTTGTCTGAATCAATTCCCATCAAATGGAAGATGGTTCGTAGAACATCAGTTACGCCGAAGGGTTCTGTTGTGGGGAAAGATGCTGTTTTATCGGTAGCCCCAACCACGATGCCCGGCTTGATGCCCCCGCCTGCAAGTAAAACGCTTTGCGCCTGCGACCAATGATCGCGCCCAGCCTTATCGTTAATGCGTGGCGTTCTTCCCATTTCACCCATCATCACCACCAAGGTGCTATCCAGCAAACCACGGTCTTGAAGATCGGAAACGAGCGTGCTGAATGCCATATCCGCATGAGGGATCAAATCTTTTTCCAAGCTGGGAAAACAAGAGAAGTGGGTATCCCAACTACCATGATCAACCCCGACAAATCTGCAACCAGCCTCCACCAATCTACGGCTGAGCAGTGAGCATTGCCCTAGGGAAGTATGGCCATAAGCGGCACGAAGCTTTTCTGGTTCACTCTTAAGATCGAAGGCTTTTCGAGCTTCGGGCGAGGTGATCAGATCCCTTGCTTTGTCGTAATAGGTAGCCATGGTGTTGGCTCTGCCCGATTGCACGGAATCTTTTTCCAGGCCTTTGAGAACGCGTTGCCTGCGCTTGAATCGGAGTTCGCTAAGCCGTTCATCGGTTTGCAAATCCTTGACTTCGAAATCAGGTTGTACAGGGTCAGATTCGATCACAAAGGGGGCGTGTTCTGCACCATAGAACCCCGGTCCCCCTGCAGTTAAAGGGTGTGGCATATTGATGTAAGGAGGAACACTACCTCGAGTGCCCAATTCGCGCGAAACAATCGAGCCAAGTGAAGGATAAAGCTCATTGACAGGGATACGCGAATTCGCACCATCAGCGAAATTAGGCCGGTTCCCCGTAAGCACATAATGCGAACCCGTGGTATGCCCATTATCGTTATGACTGTGCGAACGAAGGATGGTGTACTTGTCTGCAATCTTAGCACTGCGATGGCAATGCTCGCCCACCATGGTGCCAACTACATTGGTACGGATTGGCTTATAAGGCCCGCGTATTTCAGCAGGTGCATCGGGTTTCATGTCCCACATATCAATGGTGGATGGCCCACCCTGAAGATAAAGAAAGATGCACGATTTTGCTTTGGCAGCCTGACCGGTGGCAGCAGTGGCTTCCATCTGGAAAAGCTTGGGAAGGGTAAGTCCCCCTAAAAATCCTGATGCGCCAATTCGCAATGCCTGCCTTCTAGAGATACCATCACAAAAAAGATTCGACCGTTTATTTGTTTCATTCATCATGATGACTTTTTCCTTTAGGAACGAAGCTTTTTAACGATATATCAATGGATGTAAACGAATTCCTTAGTGTTGAACAACGCCCACAAGGCATCTTCAACTGCAGATCTTCTGTCTGCCCCTGCCTCTTTGAATAATTCCAGTAAGACTTCAGATTCTTTTGCTGTGGGGAATCTGCACAGTACCGCCAAGTATAACTCAGCGATGATTTCAGGCGCACTCAATTTTGATTCAGCCAACTGCCTGGCAGTGCCTTTTCTAGCATGAATCTTGGCGACAATTTCGGGCGCATTCATCAGGTGCAACGCTTGTGCAATGCTTGGCTCGTTGCTTCTTTCGCATTCGCAAACGCTTGCTCTTACCGGTCTGCCAAACAGCTTTA
Organism: uncultured Planctomycetaceae bacterium; assembly: GCA_903960945.1. GTDB lineage: Bacteria > Planctomycetota > Planctomycetia > Gemmatales > Gemmataceae > UBA969. The sequence continues at coordinate 2,631 of CAJCCR010000288.1, read as the reverse complement.
GAAAATAGGAAGGCATTCGATTGTCCCAAACTTGAATGGCTCGCACTCCCTCGGGCCAGCCGTTGAATTTCTCTGCGATTCCCGTTACCTGCGTAATCGCATCAAGCAAAACTTCTGCAGGCATCGCTCGGTTGATGCTGTGCGAAAAGTTTTGCTCATCGTGGGTATTAAGAGGAGTTCCAATTCCCAGTTGATAGGTGTGCGAATTCAAAATAGTTTTCGTAAGCGCCTTAAGATTGTATTTGTTTTTCTTTAGATGAAGCGCAAGTTCATCTAGAAGGGGTTCGTTGCTGGCAGGATTGGTGGTCCGGAAATCATCAATCGGCTCGACAAGGCCCTTGCCAAAATAATGAGACCAGATTCGATTTGTAATAGACTTTGCAAAAAATGGATTGTTCTCGTTCATCATCCAGTTGGCAAGCAATTCCCGCCTATCGGTTACAATCAAAGAAGAGGCTTCTTTTTCGCCTAATGCCTTAGTCGGTATCAGGGTGTTGGTGCGTGGGTTTTTAAGGTCGTTTCCAACTTTGCCTACGATTGATTCCGAACCCGTTGGCAGAGTTTTCTTTGCCACGCCCGTGAAGAATCCCGCAAGGGCGAAGTAGTCATCCTGCCCCCATTTTTCTGAAGGATGATGATGACACTGCGCACATTCAATTCGAACGCCTAGAAAAAGCTGGCTAACAGAACGGCTTATGATTTCTGGTGTGGTAAGTGCTTTGTAAAACGCAGCAGGGCTTTCCGCAGTGGTACTGCCTTGTGCTAGAAGAATGTCTTTTACCATTTCATCGTAAGGCCTGTTTTCTGCAAACTGCCCCCGCAGCCAGCGTGTCATTCCAATGGCGCCCTGTGCAGTAATCGCATCGCGATCCACCCTTAGCAGATCCGACCATTGCATGGCCCAGAAATCCGCATACTCAGGCCTTTCGAGTAATTGATCAATGAGTTTTATTCGTTTATCGGTTGCGGTGTCTTGTAAAAACTTGCGTGCCTCCAATGCAGTGGGCAGCGTTCCAATCGTATCTAAGTAAACCCTGCGCATAAAGGTTGCATCATTAGCAAGATCACTGGGGGGAATTCCCAGCATCGAAAGTTTGTTCCAGACATGGTTATCGATGAAGTTGTATTCCTTGGGACGTGTAAAAGGCGAGCCTTTTCTTGGAATGGTGATTCTACAAACATTGACTTCCCCCATGTAACGCACCAGGATTGCAGCTTCACCTGGGTTATCGCCCGCTTGAATTCCGCCTCTGCGATCTACCCCAGCAATGGTGGGGGCGTTGGATTCGAACTCAGCTTCTGCGGTAACACAAAATCGCTCCCCCTTGGAATCGATCGCTGTTACCCGTAGTTGCTGGCTGCCATTGGGTTCTAACATAAACTGGGATGGTTGGACTTCCAATCCAACAACCAAGCTAGTGTTTTCAGATTTATAATTCATGCCCTCTGCTATCCAGCGGAGAAGGCGCTTATAAGGAAGGCTACCCTCGGTGATTTTTCTGCCACCGCCATGGGGGATTCGTGCGGATGCTTTTGCGATGAGTAGGCTGCTTTCCGGGGAAGCTGCGAAAACTCGTCTGCCCCTTCCTTCCATCACCAAGGATTGATAATCAGCGAAAGGGTCGAAGCCAAAGACACTTAATTTAAAACCATTCTGCCCTTCATTCTTGCCATGGCATCCGCCCGAGTTGCAGCTAGCTTTAGTAAGAAGAGGGATGATTTGTTGTTCAAATGAGACGGGCCTTGGGTTCTTTAATCCAACAACTTTTACATAAATGCGTGCTTGTTCGCCCTCATGGGATACCGTTATTAAGGTTTCGCCCTCAGCAATGGGTTCGATCAAGCCAAAGGAATCGATGCGGATGATTTTTGGGTCTGTGATTGCGTACTTTGCAAGGTTGCTAACATCTGATTGGTTTCCGGTTTTCTTATCTATTCGGGTAATCAATATTTGTTGGGTTGATTCTGGCCCATCGAGTATTACTTTTTCAGGGCTGATGTTGATATCTGCATGAACTAGTGCGTTTGAAAAGAAGAGCACGAAAAGAAATGACGATGCAAATTTAGCAATCGTTCCAAACTTTGAGCTGTTTTCGTGATCTAAAACAAAAACCATGGTTTCTCTTTGTTTAGGCGGGAAGTATTCAGGGTGAAGCCTAATTACTATCGAATTCAACTTAACATAGAACGAGGTTTGATTCAAATAGAATTGGTTTTGAATGGATAGAGTTAAAAGGCCGTAGAAATTAGCCACGGAAGGAAGAAGCAGCAGAAAATCAGCCATGGAAGGAGGACCAAGCAGAAGCATTTGCCACGGACGAACACGGAATTACACGGAAATAAAACACTGCATTCAGAGCCGGATGCGTAAGCGACGGTTTAAATAATTGCAAGGGTGATACGGTACTTCTTTCGTCATTCTCCGCGAAAGCGGGGAATCCATGGATATTAAAAGCCAAAGATGGAACTCCGCATACGCGAAGTTGACTTTAAAGAATGTGCAAGATCTAAAGGTTCCAATGGAGTAGTTGCAGTGGGGCTTCCCCATCGCAACTACTCTGTCTTTAAACAAACCCACATCAATGACTGGAAAGTAAAAGTGGTGGAAGTTAGAACCCGTGCTAGCGAAGC
>CAJCCR010000287.1 GCA_903960945.1 uncultured Planctomycetaceae bacterium | reverse complement strand
ACCGCAGTTTTAATCAATTCAATATCAATTGCGTTTCCGTCCATGTTATTTCCATTTTTCCCAGAACTAGAGGCTTTGTTTATTAAATCCGATTCCGGTTCTTCTAAAAATCCAGATCCTGATGCGCTATTCATATTACATTTAATTGACATCAAAACCTCCACGATACAATAATGATTTCTAATTAATTATTAGTCAGATTACTAACCGATTCCAAGAAATATTAATAAACATAAAAAAATCATAAAGTTTAAGAGGTTCTAAAAATGATCAGCCATCCATTCGGACACCTATCGAAAGAATTAAATTGGTAAATCTTTCTGTATCCCCTGTTTGAATAGTAAGGATATGGTCGTTTGTAGATACAGCCTTATAGAAGTCCCATTTAGGAATTGGCTTAAGGTCAAAATCTAAGCCCGACTTTTTAATAATTGACCGGAAATCATTCCAAGCTTTCGGATCTTCTTGTAAACCATAAGGGCCGGTTGTTTCATACATCATGGTATTTATTTCGTCGATTGGAACAGCAGACAAAATAACTTCAAGAACTTGTGCACATGTAAGCATATTTGGTGCAAAATTCAAATGAATAAGTTCAGCGTTTGGCCCCAGAGTTGTGGAGGCTGGGTAATGACCATCTGCAATTAAAATTTTAGCATGGTGCCCTGCCCTGCCAAGAATACGATTGATCTCAGGGTGAATAAGTCGGTGCATTAACATCTAAAATCCTTTCAGTTTAAAGACAGTCAGCTTAAATAAAAAAACAAGCATGTATTTATAACTAAGATCGCTTAATCATAAGTGTAAATCCTAATTATTCCAAAACAATGTTTGTAAACATTTGATAAGAAGAGTGGCATAGGCACCCTTGGGCAAATCAAACCCAATTCTTACAGCTTTTTTACCTTTATTAAATTGGTCATCAAGAACTTCATGATCAATATTGGTTGGAAAATAAAAAGCCTTCCGTTCTCCTTTTGAGAAAAATAGTTTTCTGGTTCCGGAGATTTTCATTTCTTCAAGTGTTAGCCCTTCCACAACCATAACCTCATTAATTATTTTAAAGAATGGGTCATTTTCTGTAATTTTTAAGCGGGAAGATGGCAGCGGAATAAAGGACTCTTCCATTATTTTAATATTCGCAACGGAAGCAAATCTAACTCCAGGATATAACCCAAGTTTTAGTTTGATTAAAAAAATTTCTGATTGTGTAAAATTAATGTTAATCCATCGAGCCAAAATGTTGTTCCATAAATAGCTTTGGTATGCGGTAACATACATCCCACCAAGTTCAGGCCGGAGTCTTTCAGCAGCACCTTTAAAATCTTGGGGATTAAACGAAAGGTACTCAACCAAAGTTCGGGAATGACCACGCGGTAGTACATTCTTCAACCCGACCCAATCTCCCCACTTTTGAATAAGAAGTGTTTTTTCCTTTTTCGCCATCTTGTTATCATGAGTGTAAGGCGAAGTTAGCGCAATTTTTAATGCTTGTTCAAAATCACCAAGGATCATTTTTTTGGCAATAAACTCAGTTTTCAAAGAATCAATTGACCCAAATCTCTGGTCATCAAAATAATTGGGTATTCCAGTCCCTGGTAAAGCCTGAATAATATTGTCTGTTTTTCTAGCTTGGTCAGAATTGATATTTCTTATGATAATCCCAAAACGGTTTCCAGCTAAATGACTTGCATCGTATGGCCCGGATATTTCACCAAGATATTTCACAACAACATCTGAAAGATCTAGATTCTTTTTGGGGCCATTTTTAATTGAAAAAAATTGAGTAGTAACTGCATGCTTGTCTTTAAGGCCGCCAAACGATATTTGCCTACTTTCTAATTTCCAAGATTTTTGAATTCGTTGAATTGCATCGGGAGTGGTCGACCCTTTTTTCTTGAGCGACTAAAGAGAACAACCGCCATGCCCGGAAGGCAAAGTTTCTGTTAGCTCTTCTACAGAAAAGTCTTCAGGTATTTGTTTTATTTTAGAGTTAGACACAGCTTATCTTATTAAACGAGAATAGTTATTGTTCGGTTGAAGAAAGATCTTCATCAGGAATGGCGCCGGGAGTTCCATATTCATTTGTTTTTGGCAAATCCTTGAGTGATTTTAATCCGTAAATTTGGAGAAACTTTCGAGTTGTGCCGTATAAAACAGGCCTTCCTAGAGTAACATCTCTTCCGACGATTCGAAGCAAGTTTTTTTCAACTAAATTTCTAATCACTTCCGAAGAATTAACCCCGCGTATTTGCTCAATGTCAGCGCGAGTAATTGGTTGTCTATAAGCTGCTATAGCCAAAGTTTCTTTCATGGCTGAACTAACTTGAACTTCAACATTTCGTGCGTAAACTCTTGCAAGCCAAGGATGAAATTCTTTTTTTGAAAGCAACTGAAAACCGCCCGCAACTTCTTCGATGTGAAAGCTGTTGTTCTCAACTTTGTATTTTTTTTGCAATTCTTTTAGTAAACTTCGCACTTCGGAACTGTTCTTACAACCTAAAACAGAAGCGATTTTCTTTGTTACCAATGGTTCATCTGCTAGAAAAAGCAATGCTTCCAATGCCGCAACTGAATCTGTTCGATATCCTTCAACTTCAGATCCAAAAGTTTTAGGTTCATTGCCAATGGTACTGTATGAATTGAGTTTTTGGTTCTTCCAGAAGTAATCAATAACCCTATGTTTGTTGTTTTTATTAAACTTTTGGATTACTTTTTGCTGAATCATACTTCCAGTCCAGTTTGTTAAACTAGGCAATTCGCTACAATAAGGGGTTGCACCCAAGTGTCATTATAGGGTAACCAAGTCTTAGTAGTTTACCAATTTAATTGGTAAAGTTTTAAACTTAATAATTAATCTTGAACAATTAGGTATCACTATGCAGGAACTAGATTTAGCTTGGTTTTTAGCATTATTGGGAACCCCCCTAGTTTTTGCATTAATTTGCTACTTTTCTTCGTTCAGTTTAAATCAAATTACCCCTTGGGTTGCGGCCCTCGGAGGGGCGTTAACCTTAGGAATCTCTTTAGGCATGGCAGTTCAATTCAAATACGACACGGTTGAGCAATTAGGGGTGCTTGATGATGAAAACACCCGAATGCAAACTTCCCTTTTTGAAAGAGGAAAGAATGTTGATTTAGTTCCTGGTTACGAAGTGCACAAAAGCTTTGACTGGGTCACCAAAGTTCGTTGGATGCCTAAATTAGGTATAAATTTTTTACTTGGCCTTGATGGCTTAAATCTTGCGATTATTGTTTTAATCGCTTTGATTTATTTTGTCGCGTTACTTGCCGCATGGCTAGGTTCAACCATGGAAGGTAATTTTTTCCCATTAATATTTATTTCCGAATTTGGATTACTAGGCACACTATTAGCAATTGATGGCGTGATCGTTTTAATTTTTCTAGCGATAGCTATTTTGTCTTATTATTTCTTGCTCCAAAACTGGGGAGGAGAAAACAAGAACAACTCGGCTTTTATTTTTGGTACGGTCAATACTATTGGACTTTTGATTTTAGCGGGAATTTTAACTTATTGTTATAAATCAGATTTGACCAAATTTGCAAATGAAGGTGAGATCGAAGTTGCACAAAAACAAGTCGAAAGAGCACACCCAGATTGGTCTGAAAAACAACGCACGGATTACTTGTCTTACCACTCTTTCAATATTTTAGCATTCCAGCGCGCTGGTCTTGAACAAGTCGCACAATCACGAACTAATGTTAGTAAAACCGCAAAAACCAAACATACATTTTCGCTACTAACTGTTCTAGGAGCAGCATTACTGTTAGGTTTCTCTTCTCCATTAATGGCTTTGATTTATAAAACATATCAAGACACTCACCTACCGGTAGCCATGCTTTTAGCAGGGGCATTTCCTTTACTTGGCATATACATTTTTACCAGATTTGGCATTCAAATATTTCCTGCAGGTATAGTTTCTTCAGCTCATTGGCTGACATGGGTAATGGTTGGGATAACAGTGGCAATAAGCTTCATGTTCTTATTTGTAAATTCCCCCGAACGCTTCATCGCATTTCTTTCTTGCTGGTTACAATTGATTTGTTATTTGGGTGTAATAAATTCATTTGCAGGGACTCCAAATATTTGGAAAGCCAAAACATTTGCTGGTTCGCTGATATGGCTCCTAGGCGGATACTTGTGCATAACAGGATTGGTTTATTTGTGGAAACAATTAAAAGACCAGATTCTCGTTGATATAATTGATTTCAAAATTGGAACACTTAAAAAAGCCCCTATTATCGGTTGTTCATTTGCAATTTTATTGGTTGCAGCTCTTGGGTGTCCAGGATTTATCAACTCCCTTGGGTTATTTTTATTAGCAGGTTCTGTGCTGCAATTTGGGTTTATTCCGGCGTTAATCATAGGTATTAGCTATATTCTGGTGATCATTGGATGCTTTCGCATTTTAAATATTATTCTGGGCGAGAGTTCTAGTACTCCACCCCTTTGTGATATCAAAATTCCACAAATTGTTTTGACCTTTGCAATTATCATACCCATTCTTACTCTTGGTATATTTCCGAACTTAATGCTTTCCTGGTACATGCCCAGCACTTCGGCGATATCAGAATTGATTCAAATCACATTGATAAAATAAACTTCAAGAGTTTTTGTATGCCACTATTTGACACCCATGCACACCTTGATGATGAAAAATACTCCACGGACCTAGTGAGTATTATCGAGGGATTCACCAAAGAAACCAATAATAGGGTTTTGTGTGTAGCAACGGGAATCGATTCAAGCAGACGTTGCTTAGAAATAGCAACTAACTACCAAGGGGTTTATTTCAGTGCTGGGATTCACCCTAACTCCATTACGCAAAACCCAGAGAACAGTCTTAAGTTATTGGATTTATTTATAAAAGAAAACAAACCGATTGCTCTTGGGGAAATAGGTCTAGATCGATTCAGGGATTACTGCCCCTTCGATTTACAAATCCGTTACTTCATATCGCAAATTCAACTTGCTAGAAAATATGACTTACCAATCTTGATTCACTGCAGAGATGCTTGGAATGACATGTTCCCCATTCTAGAGGAGGATATGCTCTACAATGGCCCAATTAAAGGAATTCTTCATTCGTTTACGGGCACCTATGAAAATGCAGAAAGATGCCTAAGTTTAGGCTTATTTTTATCATTTGCAGGAATGATTACTTACAAGAAAAATGATTCACTTAGGGATGTTGCAGCCAAATGCCCGATCAATCGGATTTTAGTTGAAACCGATGCACCTTATCTTGCCCCTGAACCTTTTCGAGGCAAAAGAAACGAACCCTCTTATGTAAATTACACCATTAAAACCTTGGCAAACACATTAGGCATTTCTATGACGGAACTTGAAAACCAATTATGGACTAATTCCAATAAAGTTTTAAATCTTTCCAACTAAATTACTGAGGCGTTACGCCAAAATCCCGAATAGTAAAAAGCGGGATGAATGGGCAACGAGGTTCGATCAATTCTCTAGCCCCCTGCAGTCGGTCAACAATACAAACCACTGCGACCACTTTACACCCAATTTTTTCAACCTCTTCAACAGCTTCCATTGCGGAACCGCCAGTGGTAAGAACATCATCCACAATGATTACTTTTGAACCTGGGGCTAACACCCCTTCAATCCTTTGCTTACTTCCATGTTCTTTTGCTTTTTTCCGAACAAAAAAGCCCTCAAGTGAAACACCATGCTGCTGACTTTTTACCAGAGTAGCTGCGGTTATGGGGATTGCTCCCACTTCTAAACCACCAATTGCATCAGGATTTAATGGGGAAATAATCTCCCAAAAAAGCTCACCCAGAAGGTCGATAACTAAAGAATTAAAGAGGGCTTTTTTGCTGTCAATGTAATAAGTGCTGGTTTTTCCTGAAGCTAGAACAAAATGCCCAGTCTGAAATGCGCGAGACTTAAAGGCTTCTAGAAGCTTCTGTCGGTTAGAATCCATTGAAAGAAATCCCGTAAAGTCGGATCATTTTTGAAAAACGGCAAGATCCAAGCCGGGATTAAGCTTAAGATCTTTATATCCATAAGCCTCTTCAAGAGGAGCACTTTCTCCATCTTTTGGCCAAGAATAATTTTCTATACGAATCGGAAGGTTATTTTCTTTATCAAAAAACACAATGTTTTTATAAAAAAGAAAGTACCCATCAGTATTAACTGGGTGTGTCAACTCTAATCGTGTGCAAGGACGATCATAGCAAACCACATCACTTACCAAGACTTCGGTTGCTTTTCTTCGGCCTTCTTCAATCCAACCATGTTCCAAAGTCTTTATAAGCATTTCCATGCCTGCTTCGGAAACATTATGTCTGTTATTTGCAGCGGATTTTGGGTCATTGATGTCTAAGGTAATAAAGCCCACTGCACCTAAAAATCCTGCGCCTTTGACGCGCATTTTTGAAGGATCTTTAGTAGTAGTATACATGGCTTCTTGACCTTTGCTTGATCTGGGTTCAGACCATTTCATGTGCAAAAAGAAAGGTTTACCTGCAGTTGCCTGCAGTTGAATCGAAGCTTCTGGCTGTAATTTGCCTTTGATTCGTTCAAGCTGAAAAAGTGTAGCACTATAATCTTTTACATTTTCAAACGATTTCACCGCAGCAAGAATAAACTCAAGGGGTTTATCCATGGAATCGTTCGATTTTGATGGATGCTTTTTAATCTCTTGTATTATCTCTTCTTCGATTTGCTTTAGGCTATTGTCTGGCTTTGCTTGAGTAACATTCCCCGTAGCAATGATGAATACGCCAAGGATTCCACCAAAAAAGATATAAGCCAACCTAGGAAAGCGGCCTTGGGTAATTGTTTGCATCATAATACCAAGAGAATTTATAATTATTAGTCCTTATAAATAAATAACACAAGAAAATGAACATGTTCAATGATCATCAATAGAATGATTAAATTTAATGCTTATTCAAGCGTTAAAAATAAAACAAACTACGGAATCAACAAAGACGCTGAAGTTATATGCCATGTTGGCCTAAAACTTCAATAGTGTTTAGGGTGCAAATGTATGAATAACAATGAAAATATTGTGGTTTTTAAAGTTACATCAGAGTTTTTTGAAGAAAATGGATATATCGTTCATTTAGAAGGAAAAAGTAAGGCGATCATATTTGATCCGGGTTCGGATGTTGATCAGTTTTTAGAATACCTTTCAGTGAAGAATTTAAGGGTCGATGCTATTTGCCTAACGCATGCCCATCCCGACCATATTGCAGGCGTTTCAGGTATAAAAGCGGCATATCCCGATGCAAAAATCGCAATCGGTTTAAATGAAGCTGCAGCCCTTACAAACCCAAAATTAAATTTAAGTTCGTTGCTTGGTTTTGAAATGGTATCGCCCCCTGCAGACATCACCCTTAAAGATGGCGAAGATGCAGAGTTTGCGGGCATTGTCTTTAATATTCAAGAAATACCTGGTCACTCCCCAGGGCATATTGCCTACATTGCCAAAGATTCAAAATTTCATGTATTCGGTGGCGATATTTTATTTGAAGACAGCATTGGCCGTTGCGATTTTCCGGGCGGTGATTTCAAAAAACTAGTTAGTGGCATTAAACAAAAACTTCTATGCTTGCCACCAGATTCTAAAGTTTACCCCGGTCACGGCTCAACTACAACAATAGGTGAGGAAGCAAAAAACAACCCATTCCTCAATTAACGGATCAATGCAGACAAATTGATTTTCTGCACAGATTCCCATGCTTCAACCGTGCCCACTGGATACCAGAAAGTTGCTGGTATTACATCCACCCGTTGTTGTGTTGCTAAGGTTGATAGGTAATCTGTTATCTCGTACTCTCCCCTGCTAGAAATTCCTAGTTCCTGTGAAAATACCGATTGAGGGAAGTGATAGGCCCCAGTGTTTGCCATAGCTGGACCTTGAATTTTCGGTTTTTCCGTCATCTTTTCCAAACTTCCATCCGCATTGTAAGATGCAACGCCAAAATTCCACGGATCAACAACCTCTTTCACTATTACTCCAGCAGAAACTTTAACCAGATTTTTTAAATCCTGAGCACCATAAAGATCATCACCATTTAAAACAATAAAGCTTGGAGTTTTAACAAACGCACTACAACTTCGCAAAGCATCCCCGGTTCCTTTAGGAGGGTTTTGGCGAACGATTTGAAAATCCTTAAACCATTTTTGCTGATGCATAAACTTTTCAATTTGCTCACCAAGATAGTGCACCACCACTACAACCCTTGTGACCTCTTCAGGCAAAGAACCCAAAGTCCAATCTAAAATTGGTCTACCTTGGATTGGTAGTAATGGCTTGGGAATGGTAAGCGTATGAGGGCGCAATCTGGTTCCAAAACCTGCGGCTAATAAAATTGCATCCATGCGTATCACCTTTAATCTAAGTGTTCTTTTTTATTTTTCTTGATTTGATAATTACAGGTGGTTTTTCACTTTTTTGTTCATTTGCAATTTCAGATTGCAACTCAACAGAAATTTTTTGTGCATTACTTGTTGCCAACTCAAGATATTTTTCCTGACTCCGGATTCTTGGGGTATTACCTTTGGGAGCAATCTTTTTGTAAGAACCATCAGACTGTAATTCCCGAGCTTTGGTATTATCATTAAGAGATACATTCAAAATCTCAGAAATGATTCGAGATTTTAAATCAATAGCCTCGATTGGAAAAACGACTTCAACTCTTCGGCTAAGATTTCTGTCCATCCAGTCCGCAGAACCAATGTAAACCTGAGGGTTCCCACTATTTTCGAAATAATAAATTCGGCTGTGTTCTAGAAACCGATCCACAATAGAAATAACACGGATATTTTCACTAACCCCAGGCAAGCCGGGCCTAAGATTACAAATTCCTCTGCAAATTATATCTATTTTAACGCCCGCATTGCTTGCCCTGTAAAGTGCCTTTACTATCGCAGGTTCCAACAATCCATTAATCTTGGCGATAATTCTCGCAGGTTTACCTTGTTGAGCAATGGATGCTTCCAGTGCGATTTTTTCCAACATGAAATCTTGAAGCCTACTGGGTGCAACAATCAATTTCTTCCATTTTGGCAACTCACAATAACCAGTGAGATAATTAAATAGAGCCGATACATCTTCGCAAAAATCATTGTTGCAGGTGAAATACCCTAAATCGGTATACATTCTAGCAGTTTGAGGGTTATAGTTGCCGGTGGAAAGATGAACATACCTTCTTAATCCATCATCTTCTCTTCTAACCACCAAGGCGGCTTTACAATGAGTTTTTAATCCAACAAAACCAAAGACAACATGAACACCTGATTTTTCAAGTTCTCTGGCCCACAATATATTTCGCTCTTCATCTAGCCTTGCCTTAATCTCGATCACTGCGGTAACCGCTTTGCCGTTGTCTGCAGCCCTTTGAAGAGACCGCACGATTGGAGAATCACTGCTGGTTCTGTATAGAGTCAACTTAATCGCAAGTACTTTGTCATCGTTTGCCGCAGCTTCAATAAAATCCATGGTATGGCCAAAAGTCTCATACGGATGATGAGCAAGAATATCTTTGGCACGAATCGCAGACCAAGGACTGCCGAATTTCACAAAATCAGGCGAGAGTTGCGATACAAATTGAGAATCATGAAGATGCGGGAAGCCAGGCAAGCCATGCACTTGAAATAACCCGGTCAAATCCAAAAATCCTTTGGTTCGATAAACATCCATCCCATCCAATCCCAACGCTTTAACAAGAAAATTCTCGACATCAATAGTTGCAGATGACTCTATTTGCAAGCGGACCGCCATACCCCTTCTTCGCTTACGAATCTCTTCCTCGATAGTTTTCAGCAAATCTTCAACATCATCATCTTCGATTTCAAAATCACTATTGCGAGTAACTCTAAATGCAGTTGCGTGGTCAATAATCATCCCTGGAAACAAATCTGGAAGATGCGTACGAATTATAGTCTCGAGAGTCGTAAAAACATGCTTGCAACTCGGCCGACCCTGAATAGGTAAAGGAACATACCTTTGCAATACCGCAGGCACTTGGACAACAGCCATCAAGGTCTCGCCACCTCGTGGCCTTTGCAATTGCACAACAAGATTAAGCGATTTGTTAAGTAGGTGCGGAAATGGGTGAACAGGATCAATAGCCAAAGGCGTCAAAACGGGAAAAATCTCTCGGTTGAAGATTTCTGCAATATGAGCTTTATCTGTTTCGTTAAAATCCGCCTGTTTAATGAAAATAATCCCCTCTTTTTCAAGAGCGGGATAAATATCATTGTGCAGACAATCGTAAGCTTCGGTTGTCATCTGGCTAACATTGGCACAAATTTTTTCTAACTGAATTTTAACTGGAGTCTTATCTGCACCAGAGCCCATTGCAACGCCGGCCTGAAACTTTTGTTGCAATCCCCCCACCCGTACCATGAAAAACTCATCTAAATTTGATTCAAAAATAGCGAGAAACTTTAACCTTTCCAACAAAGGAACCGAAGAATCTTTCCCTTCTTCAAGCACCCTTCGATTGAACTCAAGCCAGCTTAATTCTCGATTCAAATACAATTTTGGATCATCAAACTCAGATCCAGTTTTACTATCGGTAGCAATGATGTTCATTTTGGCACTCTGATAAAAATCCATGTAAATATTTCGTTCTGCTGCGCAAATATTGCACAAGCAGAACGAAATATTTACATCAAGATACCTTAAATTAAAAACTTACTTGCTTGCAGATTTCAGCATGTCGCTAAAAAACTCAATAAGATCGCCCTTGTTCTTGGCCTTGGCAAATTTCAAACCGGCTTCGCAAACTTTCCTTGCCTCCGATTTCTGATTCAACTTAATCATAGTTTCTGCAGCAGCAACCAATAACTTGTCATTGTCCAGATGCTTCGCAAGAATCTCATCTACAACCTTGATGACCTGGAAAATATCATTCACTTTTGCAAAATTTTTCATTTTTGCAATTTGTAGTTCTGCAGTTTGCTCTGGAAGATTCTCTGACTTTAACTTTGCAATTGCTGTATTTAACAATTCAACCATCGCAGGCTTGTTGCCGTTATCAATTTCTTTTTCAGCAAGATATTTGATAATGGAAACAAACAGGCCATGCCCAGGCAACAACCCTTTGCTTGGCATCAGCTTTGCAAATTTATAAGCAAGTTCCTGCGCATCCAATGCTATCGCTGCTCGGTATGCTTCTTCCAATTGTTCAAGATTCATATCCTCAGAATCAACACTTGCAAGTTCTGCGGCATTCATGTTTTTGACTGGCTTGGATGCCAAATCTGCAAGTTGCGCTAAGTTTTCGCCCAACGAAAGTTTATGCCTCAGGCGGTTAAAGTCGTACAAACTGGAATCTTGCGTTTCGAGGATTTCTTCGTAAAAGTCGATAATACCCGCAAGCTTTTTAGCTAATATGGGGTGAACACTTGCATCAACGGGCGTATTGCCCAACAATGATTTACGAGGCTGATTAATCCACGATTCCTCAAAATATTTTTCCATCTGACCAGAAGCCATTTTCTTAGCCTGCTCTTGATCTTTTGCCGCCAAAGGAACAATGGCCGCAGGAAGCAAAACACTACCAAAATCCGCTGTATTCGTAGTAGAAACAATCTGATTAATTGGGATTTGAAGCTTAGTAATAAACTCATGTTTCAAGTTCTCGATTTTCTTCGAGTCATAGCCCCATGCAACCATGGTTTGCGGATAAATGGCAAGGTAGCCAATCACCTTAGAAAATTCCTTAGTAGGAACCCCAGTGGTGATCAATCCTGAAGCACTTTCTTCCAACAAGAAAAAAGTAATGGTGCCATTTTCTTTGTCTTGATGGAGGGGAAGAATTCTTCGGGTATTTTGCAATTCAGAAAGCCACTTGGAAACCGGTTCAGGGTTCGATAAAGGTACCCCAATATGATAATTTACATAGTCGCTTTCTTCATCCATGCCGATTGCAAACTTTAGGACTTCCTGCAATACCCCCGCCTTACGATACAAAGTGTCATTCTTTTCCTTCTTGATGAACTCGTCTAAAGCTTGGGAACTTTCTTTGTTCATGCCCAGCCAGGCAAATGCAACAGCAAGGTTGAACTTTGCACCATTATCTGCAGGGTTTTCCTCAATTTTCTTTTTGAAAATTTCGGGAAGACTTCCAAGACGAATATCTTCAGACTCGACAAAAGAAGGATTATCAACTGATTTTTCAGTTGGAATAAAAGCAATATCATTACGAATTATCTTAGGAAGGCGTGACTGTGGCCCACTTAAATTAACAAGCATTTCTTTAAGCTGGGTGTTTGCTGGAGCATGCCTTGCCGCAATCTGCAAAGCAACTTTAGCCGCCAATGGTTTATTTCGATTCATCTCGCAACGGAAAATAAGATTGTAAACACGCGCAAGATCTTCTTTGGAATCAATGTGATAATAAATAGCAGCCTTGCGCAAAAGAATTAAAGCGCCTTCCCATTCTCCCTCATCAATTCGAAGGCCTGCTCGAAGATAATAGCCGAAGGGATAATTAGAATTTAATTTAAAGGCTTTTTCGAGTTCTGCCTCAGCTTGTGTGGGTTGCCCGCTCAGCAATAGCAACTCAGCAAGCCTACCAAAAACTTCTGGATTATCAGAATTAGTGGTTTGCAGGGTCTTCATCTGGGCGATAGCACTTTCCACCTGCCCTTTGGAAAAGGATTCATAAGCCTTTTCAATTGGTCCCCAAACCGAGGAACAGCACCATTTAAATTTTTTGCCACTGCCACAAGGACATGCTGAATATAGGTCCACTGCCATGAAAATCCCCATTGATCAGAGTAAAACCGATAGTATTTTTATATGTTAGAAGAAGTTGGGGTCTAAACATAGTATTTAATGCAGAAGATGCTGGAAATACTAGGTAAATGATTTTGCGGGTCGTTTCAAAAATAAGGGCGATTTTTGACAACTATCCCATTAATGTTTGCCAACGCCAATTGACACTAAGGCCTTGGTGTCTAAAATGTTAAAAATGCGAGGGCGTATAGCTCAGTTGGCTAGAGCGCAGCTCTGATAAAGCTGAGGTCCTTGGTTCAAATCCAAGTACGCCCATTAAATGTTTTGGTTTAAATTTAGGAAATTGAACTTGTAAGATTAGTTCGAATTCTTTAAACTTAAATCATTACATACTGGGGGCTTAGCTCAATTGGGAGAGCGCCGCCTTTGCAAGGCGGATGTTATCGGTTCGACTCCGTTAGCCTCCATTTTATATAACCACATCATTGATTTGGTTAATTACTGTAATTGTAAGTTCCGGTTAGTTTCATTTCTGGGCATGCTTCCAAAAATATCATTTGTACATTTTTACATTTATTAAAATATGTTTAATTAATTAAACATAAGATTTGCACTTCGTAAAAATAAATCCACACAAATAATCGGCAATTAAGATGAATCCCAACACCAAAATCTAATTTGCTAGATCGAAAACAACATCCAAGATGTTATTTTAAATAAAGCCATAACGGCAAAATTTTCTCATCTACTATCACTAAAAATCAGCCAAATATTTTTGAGTTTACCCAATATTTTTAAGTATTATCAGTAATTCTTAAGAATCAAAATTTTTTATTACTTAGGCATAATTACTAATGAATAATATCTACATTTTCGGAATCGGGCTAATAATCGTTTTAATATTAATGTTGATTTACCAACAACTTCTGAAAAAAATACGCATTATCGAAGATTTGCCAACATCCTCGATCAAAGGTGTGTTTATCGGATTAGTTGAAATTAAGGGAACGGCCGAAACGCAGAATGTACTTCTCACCAGATTTACATCAACCCCATGCGTTTCTTATGCTTGGGGAATTTCTGAGTACTGGGAACACGAAGTAACAGAAAATTATACTGACAAAGATGGCAACACTAGAAGTAGCACCCATAAGAAATCAGGTTGGACGGAAATCGGAGGGGGCTTAGTTTTACAACCTTTTTATCTTAAAGATAAAACTGGGGTTATTCTAATCAACCCTGAAAAATCTGAACTGGGGATGAAGCAAACTTACAATTACCAATGTTCGCGTTCAGATCCTTATTACTATCAATTTGGTCATCCAAACGCTGTACCTCATTCAGCACATATAAGGCGATTTTTTGAAAATACATTTTCTTTGCATCAAAAACTATATATCGTTGGCCAAGCAAAAATCCGAGATGATGTTGTAGCCCCGGAAATCATCTATGACCCCTTGTGTCCTTTTTTTCTTATATCCAGTAAAGATGAACAACAAATCAACAACAATTTTCGATGGAAGACTTGGGGTATTGTTTTTTTGGGTTTCTTAATTTGGATGGGTACCTTTTGGCTTTGGAAAAATGTAGAAGAGAATCAAAAAGACCTAAGTAATTATTTGAAGAATTACTGGCCCTATATTTACACCTTAAGCTATTTCACAATGCCTCTTTTCGTATGGTTTTTTCAAGTTTTTAATAGCATGGTAGATCTTCGTAATCGAACCAATAGGGCTTGGTCCCTAATCGATATTGAACTTAAAAGACGGGCTGATTTATTACCTAAATTGTTTGAATGCATCAAAGGAATATCGACTCACGAAAAAGAAACTCAAACCACGCTGACAATCTTACGAAACGAAATATCCAAAACAGAAAACTCGACCGCAACTTCTTTAATGGGTCAAATTAATATTCTTGCAGAAGCATACCCTAATTTAAAATCTTCAAAAAACTTCTCAGCTTTAATGCACGAACTTTCGAACACAGAAGATAGAATTGCTCTAGCCCGTAATTATTTCAATGAAGCTGCCACTTGGCAAAATACCAGGGTTGAAAGAATCCCAGAAGGATGGGTCGCACGGTTGGCTGGAGTTACACTAGCAAAAATTTGGAACGCTGAAGGTTTTGAACGCAGCAACGTTGATATAAATTTAAAAAGTTGATAAACTCATTTGGCAATTGTAAATAAAAATTAACGTGATTTGACTTATGCGAGGAAAACATTAATCGAGAAATCATCACTTCTGAAGTAACTTTTGAAACCAGTAGGTCAGGCGGACCAGGCGGTCAAAATGTTAACAAAGTGGAAACCAAAGTTAGGTTGCATTTCAAACTTTCAGATTCTAAAGCTTTGTACCCTGATCAAGTTTTAACAATTGCAAACAACAATGAAGTAAAGAAATTTTTAGATTCACAAGGTTGCATAGTAATTACAAGCCAGAAGTATCGGACCCAAATTGGGAATAAATCCGATGCAATTCAAAAATTATGCCTCCTTTTAAAAAATGCTCTTAAGCCAGTAGTATCTCGTAAGCCGACTAGAATCCCAAACTCCCAGATCCGTAAGCGACTGCTAAACAAAAAATATATTTCAGAAAAAAAATCTTTCAGACGCAACGACATTAAAAATTTAGAATAAAACAATTTATAGCTTCGATTTAATAGGTTATGGCCCGCTGCTATTGAAAAGCAAATTAAGATTGTAGCGGTGAATTAAAATGATCGATTATGGTTCAGAACAATTCCGATAAATTAATCTTTGGAGAAACAAATGATAATAAAAGATTCCAAAATAGAAATAACGACAGCCACCGGTTTAATGAGAACATATCTTTATTCTCCTGATGAACCAGGAAGACCAGACCGGAAAAGACCCGGCTTAATACTTTATTCCGAAATATTCCAACAAACACTTCCGGTAAAACGATTGGCACTGCAGTTTGCATCCATGGGCTATATTGTCGCAGTCCCTGAAGTTTATCACTCCCACGAGCTTCCAGGCTGTGTCCTTGGTTATGATGAAGCGGGCAAAAATAGGGGTAATGAGCTTAAAAAAATTATTACGATGGCTGAATTTGATGCAGATATCCTAGCAACAGTGGAAACATTGCAAGCATATCCTGCATGTAATGGAAAATTAGGAGCAGTTGGGATTTGCCTAGGCGGTCACCTTGCGTTTAGAGCGGCCTTGCTGCCCCAAATTCTTGCAACCGCTTGTTTCTACCCTACCGACCTGCATTCAGGAACCCTAGGCAAAGGCGACCATGCAGATTCGCTTGCAAGGGCAAAGGATATCAAAGGCGAAATGCTTATGGTATTTGGAAAACAAGACCCCCATGTGCCTTTGGAAGGAAGGAAAACAATTTATAAAGCGCTTGATACTGCAGGAGTTTGGTTTACTTGGCATGAATTCAATGCCGCCCATGCATTTCTACGAGACGAAGGCGAGAGATACGATCCTGCAATAGGGAAACTATGCATCAGCCTAGCTAGTGATCTTTTTCAAAGAAATTTATAGGACCAACAACTGAATTATTTTAATCATCCGAGGGTGGAGTTTGCTCTGTTCGTTTTTTTGAAAGTACATTTTGTTTTTGGCGTTCGATAGCTCGAGCGCGAGTTTTCTCTGGGAGGTTATCAAAACAGTACGGGCAGGAAACACCTAAACGAAATTTTGATGATTCACGATCCTGTGGCGAGACAGGATGTCTACATGCATAACATTGCTCATGATCGCCTACAATCAAACCATTACCTACTGCAATTCGTTGATCAAAAACAAAACATTCGCCATCCCAAAGGCTTTTGTCTGCAGGTATTTTCTCAAGGTATTTAAGAATACCCCCTTTTAAATGAAAGACCTCTTTAAACCCTTGTTGGAGCATGTAGGACGAAGCTTTTTCGCACCTGATGCCACCGGTACAAAACATGGCCACCTTCTTATGTTTATCAGGATCAAGGGTATCGCTTACAAATGCTGGAAAATCACGAAAACGCTTTGTTTTAGGGTCTATTGCACCTTTAAAGGTGCCGATATCAACCTCGTAATCATTGCGGGTATCAACAATTATCACTTCAGGATCGCTGATTAATTCGTTCCACTCTTCAGGAGAAACATAAGTTCCAACCAATTCATTTGGGTCTACAGTAGAAACACCCAATGGGACTATTTCTTTTTTAAGCTTTACTTTCATACGATCAAACGGAGGTTCGTTTGTAAAAGATTCTTTATGTTCAATGTCATGTAAGCGAGGTTCAGCTTTAAGAAATGCAATTAAAGAATTAATACTATTTCGAGAACCAGCAACAGTGCCGTTAACCCCTTCTTCAGCAAGTAAAATAGTACCATTGATATTTACGGAGAGGCAAAACTCAAGAAAAGGCGCCTGTAATTGTTTAAAATCGGGTAATTTTGCAAACTTATAAAAAGCTGCTACTACAATTTCTGACATAAGTTCCCATCGATACGAATTATTGCAATTAACCTGTATCTATTTAAGGTTTGCAAGAGCACCAGTACTATCACCAAGCCTGTCGATATTAATATCCATTCGATTAAGCATGGAAAGCCAAAGGTTATTAAGCGGAGTTTCCTTAGGGAAACGCAAATGCCTTCCGGAAGAAAGAGTGCCACAACCACCGCCAGCAAGCAAAATAGGGAGGTCATCGTGATTATGAGCGTTGCCATCAGAATTACCACTACCATAAGCAATCATTGAATGATCCAAAAGATTGCCTTCGCCTTCTTTGGTGGCCTTCAATTTCTCAAGGAGATATGCAAGTTGCGAAACATGAAACAGATTGATTTGTTTTATCTTTTCTTTTTTCGCTTGATCATTACCATGATGAGACAAATCGTGGTGGCCTTCAGGAACCTTTATGAAAGGATAAGGTTTATTACTGCCTTCATTGGCCAAAACAAAAGTTACAACCCGCGTAATATCAGCTTGGAACGCAAGCACGATAAGATCACACATTAGTTTAATATGCTCTTCAAAAACAGCAGGAATGCCTTTGGGGGGTTGAGCATCAGGAACTTTAATTGCAGGAAGTTTTTCAGAGCGCTCAATACGAAGTTCAATATCACGGATTGCGGTAAAGTACTCATCTAATTTTCTGATGTCAGATTTTCCAAGCTGGTTAGCAATGTTTTTCGAATCGTCACGCACATAATCAAGAATGCTTTTATTTCGAGCCTCACGTTTTGCTCTACCAGCATCTGGGCCAGTTGCAAAAAGCCTTTCGAAAACTAATTTAGGATTAACCTCTTTAGGAAGAGGTTGTGTGGACGAACGCCAAGACATGGTGGATGAATAAACACAACTATAACCAGAATCGCAATTACCAGCCATGGAACCCTGCTCGCAACCAATCTCGATGGAAGGGAGCCTAACCTTGTCCCCAATACGGGAAGCGGCCACCTGATCGACTGAAATACCAGAACGAATATTGGTACCATCAGTTTTACGGGGTTGGGCGCCGGTAAGGAAAGCGCTTAAAGCACGAGCATGATCGCCACCGCCATCACCATTGGCCCTTGCTTTGTCAGCAGTAAGGCCACTTAACACCATCAGGTTGTCTTTAACTTTAGCAAGTGGCTGAAGAATTGGTGTAATATCAAAATTAGTGCCTTCGGATTTTGGAGTCCAATCGGCCATATTTTTGCCGTTTGGCACATAAAGAAAAGCCATCCGATTCGGGGCAATATTTTGGCTAGGGCTTGCATTAGCCCAAGCGGTGACTGGCCCCATAGCCTCAAGCCAAGGCAAAGATACAGAAATCCCCAAGCCTTTGAGGATAGTTCGGCGGGATAGAAGGCTAAATGGTTTCATCGAAAACTCCAATTGAATGCATTACTTAACCCATTATCCACAATTAATTTTACCAAATGCAAGGCATAAAAAGAGATATTTTACACTTTGCCCAAGCTAATTCTCAACTTTCAAACTTTTTTGGAAAGCATCACTTTGCACAATAGCAGAAACCAAAGAGGAAAACTTATAGTTATTATCGGAAACATACTTAACAATCTTTTCGATAACTGGCCTATCGTAATATTCCAACCCCCTACCTAAAGCATAAATCATCATTTTTTCAGCTAAACATCGTGTAAAATCATCTTTTTTAAGCTTAACAATGTTTTTAAGATCAGCAGGCCCTTTAAAAGTTGTACCATCTGAAAATTCACCCGAAGCATCGATATCAAAATTACCGTCTTTAGCCCTAAAAGCACCAATTGCATTAAAATTTTCAAGCGCAAAACCAATCGGATCCATCTTTGCATGACAATTAGCACAACTAGGATTTTTACGGTGCTGCTCCATCCTTTGCCTAAGGGAACCTTGGGCAACCGATTTATCATCTGCAGACAATTCAGGTACATCAGGCGGAGGAGGTGGTGGTGGTGAACCAAGAATTTGCTCAAGAACCCAGCGTCCTCTTTTTACCGGAGAGGTTCTGGTTGGATTAGAAGTTGCAGTAAGAATACTAGCCTGGGTTAATAATCCCCCGCGAGATTTATCTGAAAGTGAAACTCTAATAAATTCATCCCCCCTAATAGGAGATCCACCAGTTTGAACAATTTTTTTACCAACGATATTACCTTTGGTATCAGCAATTCCGTAATGTTTAGCAAGAGTTTCATTCAAGAATGTGTAATCCGAGTCAATCAAATCTAAAATACTTCGATCTTCTTTAATAATCGAAGTAAAAAACAATTCGGTTTCGGTTTTCATTGCTAAACGAAGCTTTAAATCAAAAGAAGGGAAAAGCTTGATATCCGGGGAAACTAAATCCAATCGTTTAATCTGTAACCATTGGAGAGCAAAGTTTTGCACCAAGGCTGAAGATTTAGGATCCTGCAACATCCGGACAATTTGCTTATCAAGATTCACACCGAGTTGTTTTTTGGATGCCAAATCAAACAAAATCTGATCAGGCATGGAACTCCAAATAAAATAAGATAGCCTTGATGCAAGTTGAAAATCATCAAGCTTTCTTACTTCAGCATTATTCGGTTTTCCATCCATCTCCAATTTAAACAAAAACTTGGGAGAACATAAAACCGCCTGCATCGCAAACTGCATAGCAGACTCCCACTTTTCCCCATTCTTTATTGCGTTATCAACCAAAGCAATTGAACGCTGAATCTCCTCGGGATTAGGCGGGCGCCTATAAGCCTTAAAAAGAAAACGAGAAATAATTTCACGGGTCTGTACATCTTTTGGTTTCCCAGAATCAACGAGCAACAACTCGCGGTGACTGGTGGGTCGACTATCGAGAGGGCCATCAAGCGCCATATACTGAACAAAGGCTTTATCCCCTGCCTTACCAGGCATATTTTTGTAAAGAGCTATAAGCACTTTTTCACGAACTTTCATTGCAGGAATTTTAACTTCAATTACCTCAGCATTGGCAGGTTTGTCAGCCTTGATGTCAAATGTTTTTAAAATCAAAGAGTTCTTGGGGAAATTGCCTGCTAATAATTCAAGTTCAGAATCAAGCGACTTAGATGAAAGATTTTTATCAGAAATTAAAACAGCTAAACGGACAGGTTTTGATTCAGCACTATTAGCGTATACTTTGGCCCGAAAAATATATTCACCGTCTCCTTCCCACATGTAACTTGTATGCAAAGGGCCGGATAAAATGTTTTCCTTCGAATCTGATTCCATCCTTCTAAATTGACCTTCAATAACTTTTGCAGCGGCCTGATCCGAAAGCGAAGGTTCCGTATACCTGCTGGATAAATGGCGTTTAATAACAGGGGCAGGATCTGGCACAATAGCCCTGCTCATGATAGTTTCAGCGGCAGAAAGATAGCGTTCCATCAAAACAGGAGATAAAGTTAATACATCACCTATGTTGTCAAAACCATGGCCAATGTCATCCGAGGGGAAATTATCCGTAGGATCAAAATCAATCCCTATTAAATCGCGAACGGTATTTTTATATTCCACACGGTTAAGTCTCCTCACGGTGACATTGCCGGGATTAGGTTTAGCATTACGATCATTAAAATCAAAAATTGACTGAACTAGGGATATGAAATTTTCAGACTCTTTAACTGTGGGCCTTGGTTTACTCTTTGGAGGCATCTCACCAGAAATAATATTCTTAACAACATTATCCCAAACTTTTCGATTTTTAATCAAGGATGCTGAATCTTTATAACCATCAAGAGATAATTCAGCTTTAGGTTTAGCTCCAGAATGGCAAGAAAGGCAATTTTTCTGCAAGAAAGGTAATCCTACAGAAGAAAATTCCGGCCCTTTATTTTCTGCGTTGGCAAATGGATTAAAAATCAAGAATAAAACAATTAAAAGAATAAGCTTGTAACAATTATTAGTGAACATAAAGCCTCATAACCCGAACGAAACAAATCTAAACACCTACTATAATATTAGCAAATACTAGAAGATTTAAAACACAATTGAATTACAGGTTGAAGATAACTTTAAAGTTCAAAACATTTGATTGGAAAGAGTTAGCAGCTTAAAGAAATATAACTATGGGAAACATAATTACTAATACCAATGAGCGTGCATCAAATGAACAACCCAATAAAGATTTGATCCCTTGGTGGTTATTTTTAAATGTTTTGGCGCTAGATGCGCCTATTGTTGCAATTGTTTGGCAACATTTTCTTGCAGAAAACTTTAAAATCGAGATTTCAATAACCGAAACAGCCTCACTATTTTTTACAGTCTGGTTCATCTATCTTTTGGATCATTTTTTTGATTCGCGGAAAGAATTTTACATAACTCAAAGACATCTATTTGTTGCTCGAAATCAAAAGACAACAATTGCGATGATTACTTTTACATTTACAACTTCAATATGTTTATGTTTTTCGCTTTCAAAATCTTTAATATTAGGAGGGCTTATATTAGCATCATTAATTTGTTTTTACCTCTTGTTAGTACATACAAGCATCGCCAACATAAAATTAAAAAACAATTGCAAAGAATTATTAGTGGGAATTGGCTTTGGTGCAGGAGTAGCCCTGCCCGTAATAATTTCAAATATAGAATTAAAAACATGGCTACCCTCAGTATCATTATTTTGTTTATTATGCTGGTTAAATTGCAGGTTAATTGATGCTTGGGAATCAAATCGAAGTTCATTTTC
The DNA here is from genome assembly GCA_903960945.1 of uncultured Planctomycetaceae bacterium. Taxonomy (GTDB): domain Bacteria; phylum Planctomycetota; class Planctomycetia; order Gemmatales; family Gemmataceae; genus UBA969. The sequence goes on along the minus strand of CAJCCR010000287.1, from coordinate 891 downwards.
AAAAACAGACCTAATGTTAATTTTATTTATATTTTACTTAATGCTCATATGCCTAAAGCCTATTTTATTTGCATCAGCAATCTCATTTGGATGTTTGATTTTGATCAATAAATTTGCAGGTTCAAAAAACACCGAAATATCACGGGTTCTTGCAGATGTATCTTTATTATCACCTTTGATTTTCTGGATTTATCCATGAGAAAATCGTGCTTTGACAAATTGGCACCATGGTATCTCTTTCTAGAAACGATTAGTTTCGGAAATCAACTTCAACAATGCAGGATCAGTCAAATCGCTGAATTAAAAGAAGTAAAAAATGTGCTTATATTAGGTGATGGAAATGGGAGATTTCTTGAATCATTATTAAAATCAAATTGTAACGCTGAAATAGAATCACTGGATATTAGCAGAAACATGATCGGGTTGGCAAACGCTAGAATCACCCCCCTTCCCAATAATTCCCAAGTGGTTTTTATTCATACCGATGTTTTTGATTGGAATTTCCCAAAATGCAAATATGATTTAATTGTTACCAATTTTTTCCTAGATTGTTTTACCTATTCAGAATTAACAAATCTTTTAGAGAAAATTTCCCTTAGCTTAAAACCTCAGGGAAAGTTAATTTATGGTGATTTTAATGTACCAAATTCATTATTAATAAAAACTTTAACTTCGCTACTACTGTATGGAATGTATCTTTTTTTTAGAATTTTTACTCAAATATCTGCAAACTCACTTTATGACCCAACATCCTTATTGATCGAAAACAAATTCATTCTTAAGAATGAAAAATATTATTTATTGTCCTTTTTAAAATCACAATTATGGATCAAAAACTAGGGCCTACCATTATTCTGTTATTCTTGTTTTTCGATATGAACTTTTAACTTT
>CAJCCR010000286.1 GCA_903960945.1 uncultured Planctomycetaceae bacterium | reverse complement strand
TTTATTCAAGTTAGTGGAGCTTCCGTGGTGGAAAGTCACCCTCACGATATCTCCATAACGCACGAGGCCCCGAATTATTCTTCGAGGACAGACCATGCGCACAGCGATAGTAACTAGATTCTTGGCAGCAAGTTTTTCACTTGCTGCAGTTTTTGCTAATGCTGGGGAAGCTGAAGTTAAAATCGGCACAACCCCAACCCAAGGACAGGTAATTGCGACCGGATTGAAATCAAAGGCCCCAAGCCGTGCAACGGATGTTGCTGGCCAAACAATGCCCTTGATTAACGACCCCAAGTCAGGCCAAGATCTGCTATCTGCCTATCAGATTCAGCTTGATCCACCTGGGTCAGAGAGGCTGTTCAGGTTGGAATCTGAAGATTCCCTGCGCGAACGAATGGGGCAGGAAAAGAAATCAGTCGATCAACTCGAACGCCTGGTTTTCCCCTCCGATGTTGTACTTAGTAACAAGAAGTATGATTATCAATGGCGTAATAATAATTGGGCCAAGCATGACCGAAAAGTTGAGCCCTATTATCTTACTTATGACAGGCTTTTCTTTCAGGAAATCAACAGCGAAAGATATGGCTGGGATTTGGGCGCGGTCCAACCGTTTGTCTCCACCCTTACATTCTTCTTCGATTTTGTGACTTTGCCTTATCACATGGCAACCGATCCTTTCCGCAGGTATGACAGTAGCTCGGGCTATTGCCTTCCAGGCGATCCAGTTCCCTACATGTGGTATCCACCTAATGTAAGCGTGACGGGTTCCGTGTCTGAACTGCTTACCATTGCTTTGCTGATTGCAGTGTTCCCTTAAAGCATTTGATTTAAATAAAAAAGGAGTGGCTAAATGCCACTCCTTTTTTGTTTGATAGCGGGCAGTAATGATCAGTTCTTTTTGTTAAAATCGCCTGCCCAGATGGTAATCATTTTATCAGCAGTAACATGCTTTTTGAAAGCATCTACCACTTCCTTCGAGGTTAGATTCTTGATTTTTAGTTCAAGAGTCTTGTAGAATTCCATGGATCGGTTGGCTGCTAGGTTTTCTGCAAGGATTGATGCTAATCTTGAATCCGTGGTTCTTTCTATTTTCATCTGTGCAAGAAAAGCTTTTTGGCCCTCTGTAAATTCAGTCGCATCGATTCCAGCCTCAACGAATTTTTTGATTTCGTCAAAAACCGCAATATCGACATTCTTTATTTTAGACGGGTTGCAGCTTGCCATCACCGTGAACCTTGCTGATAAGTCTTCTGCATCTGCATCAAGGCCAGAGCGGACGCCATAAGCAAGGCCTTCCTTCTGGCGCACACGGTTTCCAAGCCTAGAACTCAAGCTACCGCTACCGATGATGAAGTCTGCCATGGCCAGACCGACAAAGTCAGGGTCTGAATCCTTTAGAGGGAAAACAATGCCCGACATGAACATTGCGTTTTCCTTGTCGGGGGTGTCGATGACCAGCTTTTCACCTTTTTCAGCAGTCTTAGCGGGCTTTTCAATTTTCTTGAAAGCCACTTTGGATTTTAGATCTAAGATTTTCTTTGCGTGTTCTGAAACACCCATGGGTTCGAAATCACCAACCGCAACAACTTCGGCCTCGCCTACGCCAAAAATGTTTTTGTAAAGGTCTTTGATGTCTTCGATAGTGAGTTTGTTAAGGCGTTCTGCAGATTCCTCGAAAGTTGGCGTGTATCGGACATCTGTAGCGGGGTAGGGGGAGAGTTTTCGTTGTAAGAGACGGTTTGCCAGCGCCCCTGGTTCGGTTTTATTCTTTTCAAGAAGGTCTTTGGATTGTCGCTTGATGATTTCCAATTCTTCAGCAGAGAAAGCTGGCTCGTGTAAAACTTCGTGAAGAAGTTCGAGCACCCCGTTGACTGCATCTTTTCTGCAAAGAATAGAAACTTGCAACTCGCCTGCGGAACCACTGATGCGCCATTGTGCCTGAAGCTTTGCCATCGCGTCATCAATTTCTTGCCTGGTTTTCTTTTGCGTTCCACGGGTTAAAAGCAGTGGCATGACGGCAGATGCGGTATTCTTTCCCGCTAGATCTTTATCATTGCCAAAATGAATGTTGATTAAAAGACTAACCACTTGGTTACGTGTCTTTTTAGGAAGATAAGCGTATTTCACGGTGGGTGATAAAGTGCCAAGGGTGGTGGTTTGAATGATATTTTCAACGGAGGGGTCGAAAAATTCCCCCTGTGCCATGACTTGCCCACCTTTGTAATCTTTAAGCAGAGCACTTAGGTCGGGAGAAGCAGGGATTTTAATACGCTCTGCTTTATCGGTGGGATAATAAGTTCCAACCGTGCTATTGTTTGCGGTGAGGTAAGTTTGAGCAACGCGTTGAACGTCTTCAGGCGTAACCTTGGTGATAAGATCTCTGAAGAGGAAGAACAGGCGCCAATCGCCTTTTGCGGCCCAATCACTTAGGGAAATTCCAATACGGTTGCTATCGGACATCAATAAGCTTCTGGATCGGGCGAATTTAGTTTTAGCTCTTTCGACTTCTGTTTTATCAACGGGCGATGCGCGGAATTTCTCGATCGTTTCAAGTAATAAGGATCGTGTTTTGTCGATGTCTGCGGTGCCATCAACACTTGCCATGATTTCAAATACACCTGGGTCGTGCCAACCAAAAGCATAACCAGAAACGCTGGTAGCAACTTTTCCCAAGACCATGGTTTTGTAAAGGATTCCTGAGGGTTGGCTGGTAAGAACTTCTTCGAGGATTTCGAGGGCGGCGAAATCCGGGTGTGCGCTTGTAGGGGTGTGATAAACAACGACAACTGCGCCAACTTTGCCCACGCGCCTTAATACTACTTGCCTCTGTCCATCTTGTGGCGGTTCTTCAGTGTAAGTTAATTCAAGCGGGGTTTCAGGCCTTTGGATCGACCCAAAGTATTTTTCAATCAAACCGAGTGCTTGTTCTTTTTTGAAATTGCCAGCAATCACCAGCATGATGTTGTCGATGCGGTAATATTTCTTGTAAAAACCTTGGAGCTTATCAATTGGAACTCGTTCGATATCAGCTCGGTTGCCAATGGTTGATTTACCGTAATTGTGCCAATCATAAGCAGCGGAAAGCATGCGTTGACTAAGAATTCCAACGGGATCATTTTCGCCACGCTCGAACTCATTTCGTACAACGGTCATTTCCGAAAGCAAATCTTCCCTGCGGATAAAACTGTTGAACAAACGGTCTGCTTCGAGTCGGATTGCAAATTCAAGATTATCGCCTTCACTGGAGAGTGTTTCGAAGTAGTTGGTGCGATCCACCCACGTGGTACCATTCATGATTGCTCCACGATCCTTCAATGCCTTGGGAATATCGGGATGAAGTTTTGTACCTTTAAAAACCATGTGCTCAAGAAGGTGAGCCATACCGCCTTCGCCATAACCTTCGTGCCTGGAGCCGACAAAAACGGTTGCATTAACAGTAACTTTTGAAGTGCTAGGGTCTGGGTAAAGCAGAATTTTCAGCCCATTAGCCATTTTGTATTCGGTGATATTTTCAATGGAAGTTACTTCTTTGATGGTTGATTTAGTTTCTTGAGCAAAAGCTGAAAGCAAACCTATTTGGGAAGTAAGTACTGAAAGCACAACCATAAAAAAAATCCTTGTCATTGAAATCTCCTTTTAAACAAATACTGCAGACGATAAGTCTGCAGTATATAGGTTGAGAGCCGTTTTGATAAATACTAAAAGCTTGGATCAGTTGACCGCCCCTTTTGCAGAAACATCGTAGCACCAAAGGGTATCTTTTTCCTTTAAGTAAAGCTTTCCGCCAATAACAACGGGATGATTCCAACTGTTATTGGTGGAGTTGGGGATTTTGAATGATCCTTTTTCTACATAGGCCTTGGGGGAAGCCTCAACAAGTGCGACTACGCCATTGTCGTAACGAATGTAAAGATGCCCATCCGCAAAAACCATGGAAGCAGAGCCTTTGCCTGATTCGCGGTTTTCAGCTTTAGGCCTTTTCCATAGAACTTTACCAGTAGCGACTTCAGCGCATTGTGGGTTACCTGAATCATCACGATCGCTGAAAATAAAATCACCAATTTTAATAACGCCACCGTGCTTGTTGGTTAAGTCCTTGCTGAAATATACTTCGCTTGCCTCAATGCCCTTAGCGGATTTGGTAAGTTGAACCAACCCTGCGCCACGCCCGTAACCAGCAGCAGCGTAGACTTTATCGTTAAAAGGAATAGGGGTTGGAATGTTTGCGGTGTTGGCTTTGAATTTTGCAGGATCATTGCCGTATTTCCAAGAAACCTTACCTGTTTTTGCTTCAATTCCCACAAGTTCGTTGGAAAGAAGTTGCACATAGAATTTGTCATTGCCAATTGTGGAAATGACGATCGAGGAATAGCCAGCAGTCTGATCCAATGGGCAAGTCCAGACCGTGGCGCCTGTTGCTTTATTTAAAGCGACAACAGTGTTATCCTTACCACCGGGGGTGCAAATAAGGTTTTCGCCATCGATGAGTGGTGATTCGGTATAGTTCCACCCGCCTGATTTTCCGCCGAAATCCTTGGTGAAATTTTTTCTCCAAACTTCTTTGCCATCGGCAGCATTAAGACAGACGAGGTCGCCAAATTGCCCAAGAGCATAAACCTTGCCATCTGAAAAGCATGGGGTGCAACGGGTGCCCGAGTAATTGCCACCAGTTTTGCCAACCATGGTTTGCCAAAGTATTTTGCCTGAAGTGCGATCAAGGCCCAAGACAAAGGAAGATTTTTCGGACTCGATATCGCCCATGGTGAAAATTTTATCAGCAACTACGCTGATACTAGAAAACCCACCGCCTAGTTTTTCTGTTTTCCAAAGAAGTTTTGGGCCAGTTTTGGGCCAATCTTTTAAAAGATTCTTATCCATTGAAATGGCATCACGATTGTTGCCTCGGAATTGCTTCCAATCCGTTGATGTTTCTGGGGTTTGCCCCAAGCTTATTTGAACAGTAAAAAGTAAAATACTCGAACAAAGAAACGATCTCATTTTGTAAACCCCTTTGTGAACCATGTGAGGAAAAATAGGCAGGTAGGGCGATGATAATTGTTTTGTGTCTATTAAACAAGGATCTAATGTACAAAAAAAGATCGCAGGTAAAATAGACTGCGATCTAAAGCCATGATTAGCAAAAGTTAATTCTTTTTCTTGTTGCCCGGTTTTTTGTCTGGATTGGGTGATCCATCTTTTCCCGTCACTATGATAATGCTTGCAAATGTTTTATTTTCCTGCTTTGCAAGTAATATTGTGACTAAGTGCCCGGGAATGATGTTTTCAGCTTTCGCTTCATATCCTGGAAGATTTGGGTTGCTGCCTTTGAGTTTTTTCAGATCTTGTGGTGTGTAGACTTTTATATTTCCCTTGTCATCAAAAGCTTCAACTGGTTCTTTGAAACGGAACTTTGTGGTTTCTTTGATCGGAATTTCCAGTTCTTTCCATTCGTTAACTACCGGTGCATTTTTACCTTTATTTGCAGTCGGATTGGTAGGTGCTTTTGGAGTTTGAATTTGAATAATGATGGATTTTTCGGTTGGTTCAGAAGCCACTTTGCCTACGATTGTGGTTCCAGTTACCTTTGAAATATCAATTCGATCTAACGGAGTTTTATTTTTTTTGGCATCTTGCCCTAGAGCAGAAAAAGAAATAAATGCGATGCAAAGTAATACAAAGGAGCAAAGTTTAAGATACATGATTCTTCCCCAGAAAAATGAATGAGTTCTTTTAGGAACTTAAAACACAAATATAGTTTACCATAAAAGAGCATAAGTACTCAGACGTTTTGCTCATTAGCCTGAGATCCCGCTAAAAAACCAGTACTCCAAGCAGCCTGGAAATTAAATCCGCCTATGGGCCCATCGAGGTCTAAAATCTCCCCTGCTAAATACAATCCCTTCTTTAACTTGCTTTCCATGGTCTTTGAATTCACCTCGTCAAGGCTTACTCCACCAGTAGTTACTTCCGCCTTGGCATACCCTAGGGTGCCTGTGATATTGACCAATTTTGACTTGATGGAAACGACGATAGCTTTGCGCTCATCCTTGCTAATCCCTGCGCATTTTCTATCTGGACCAAAACCGATTTGATTGAAAAGCCCTTCTAGAAGTCTGCGAGGCAGCAGTTCACCCAAAGCAACAGAAAGTAGTTTTTTTCCGTCTGTTGATGCAAAGGATTGTAGTTTTGCTTCAAGGTCGGCCTCTTTGACTGTAGGCAGAAAATCAAGCTTTAAGGAGCTGTTCTTAAAGTTAGAAAGGCTATTAAGTGCCTTGCTCACATTTAATATGACGGGACCGGATAAACCAAAATGAGTGAAGAGGAATGAGCCCCTGTCTTGCATCATTGGTTTTTCAGAAAGGCAGGCGGTTACGCCTACATCCGGAATGGTTACGCCACTTAATTCATGCACCCATCTTGCATCAGTTTTCAAGGGCGCCAAGGCTGGTTGTGTTTCTTTTATGGTGTGGCCAAATTTCATTGCAAATTTGTATCCATCGCCTGTTGTTCCACATCCGGGGAAGGATAATCCCCCTGTGGTAAGTATTATTTTTTTGGCGTGGAAAGTTTGGAGGTGGGTTTTTAAAAGAAAACCATCTTCGGTGGGATCGATATCGAGCACCGGGGTTTCCAGCATCAGTGTAGCGTTTTCATTCTTTAGCTGATTAAGAAGCGCATCTAGAACATCAAGGGCTTTGTTGCTGACAGGGAATATTTTTCCTGTTTGTTCGACCTTGGTTGCAACGCCTGCTTGGTTGAAGAAGCGGATTGTTTCATCGACGCTAAATGCAGCAAGTGGAGAGTGCAGGAATTTCCCGTTATTGCCAAAAGCTTTAACGATGCCTCGATTATCGGTGTTGTGGGTGATGTTGCAGCGCGTGCCACCTGACATAAGGATTTTGACGCCTGGCTTGCGATTTTTTTCAAGTACAAGAGTTTTGGCGCCCGACTTTCCCGCAGAAATACCTGCCAAAAGGCCTGCAGCGCCCGCTCCAACGACAATGACATCCCAGTTCGTTTCCATAAAGTTAAGCCTGCCTGCGAAAATCAGAAGATCAGGATTTCAAATCAGCAGGAGTCATTCCTATGGTTTTTAAGGCTTGGGCGAAGAAGTCGGCCCCAGCTTTTTTCATCAGTTCGTTTACATTCGTGCATTCTGCCTGCCATTGTTCGTCACTCATTCCCGATGCGCGTGGCGCAGTGCATACTTCGAGATAGATTTTTGCTTTGGGTTCGGTGCCGCTCGGGCGGAGGGCGATTTTTGCAAATTCTCCGCATCGATAAACCAGCACATTTCGTGAGGCAGCATCTGTTTTACTTTTGATGGGTCCAAGCTTCCCGTTGGTATCTAGGAAATCTGTTACGGAAGTTACCTCCATGCCACCAATTGTTTTGGGTGGATTATTTCTAAGGTTATTTAGCATGGTTGTCATCAAGGCTTTGCCCTCAATGCCAGGCAATGCGATGGGCAAGCCGACATTTCGATAGTAACCAAACCTTTCAAATAATTGGTTGAGGTATTTTAAGGCGGTTGTCTTGTTTCTGAAAAGATAAAGTGCCCATTCAGCAAACAGCAAGGCTGCAGCGCCTGCATCTTTGTCGCGTATTTTATCAGTGCTCAGAATACCGTGGCTCTCTTCTGATGCGATGATGAAGTCACTTGGGGCGCCTGTAACATGGGAGTACTTTCCCGTGCTTTCAAGTTGCCAAAGAACCTCTGAAACATATTTGAAGCCAACTAGAAGATCATCAAGAATTTGAACTTTAAAATGTTTTGCGATCCTGCTGATCATACCCGTGGTGACTTCTGTTTTGACAACAATGGAATTGGGGGTAAGCTTTTTATTTTGGGCCATCATCTCGAGTTTAAAGCAGGTTGAAATGGCAGCGATTTCGTTGCCATTAACATAACGCCAGCCCCCTTGATCATCAGGAATCATGGCGCC
>CAJCCR010000285.1 GCA_903960945.1 uncultured Planctomycetaceae bacterium | reverse complement strand
GAAGTTCTTCCATAAGGCTGCGCATTCCCAGAGCCGTGCCAATGTCGTTTTCTGTGAATTGCTTTCCTTTGGCATTGAGGACGAGTGAACCTTTTTCGAGGCAGCGGGCAGCAAGTGGAATATCTGCAGTAATAACCAGATCGCCCGGCCCAGTGTTTTCAGCGATCCAATCATCCGCGGTACCAAATCCTGGACGAACCACCATGGTGAATAACGGGTTCGCTGGCACCCGCATGGTAGAATTTGCTACGACTTCAACTTTCATGGAGTATCTACAGGCGACGCGATAAATTTCGTCTTTAACCGGGCAGGCATCAGCATCGATGAAAATAATATGCATAATTCTTAATGTATGCGGTTTTAAGGGTAAAAGATTGTTTTGAACTGAAAAAATTTCAATAAACTTCGTAATTGTTGAATGGTTCGAATTTAAGGATAAGGATGGGATTGTCGAATGAAGAAGATGGCTAAAAAGCTTGAAATTTAGGGTTTAACATTTCCTAATGCTGCGAAATAGTGCTATTATAAGCTTATATTGGCACACCATGAGGCTTGTTATGAATCAAACATCTTCGAAAAAGTTTTGCGATGGCGTCAGCAGGCGTAATTTTCTGCGTGTAGGGGCATTGGCACCCTTTGGCGTTACCCTCCCAGGCATTTTTCAAGCCGAAGCTGCCTCCAATCTGAAGGGTAATCAGCGCTCTGTCATTATGATTTATCTCTCAGGCGGGATGGCTCATCAGGATAGTTTTGACCTTAAGCCAAATGCGCCCACAGAAGTCCGGGGCGAATTCAAACCCATCCCAACCAATGTTTCAGGTATCGAAATATCCGAGCACTTGCCCAAGCTTGCAGCATGTGCTGACAAATACATTGTATTGAGATCTCTTGTTGGGCAAATCGATGAACACTCAAGTTTTCAGAGCACCACCGGTTACCCGATGTCGGTTACCAAGCGAGATAATAAGCCCCACTTTGGTTCAGTGATTTCAAAGGTTCAAGGTCAGGTTAATCCCTCGGTGCCTGCGTTTGTCGATCTTTTTCCAACTATGCAGCATAAGCCATACAACAGTCCAAGTTCTGGGTTTCTTGGAAGAGCATCTGCCGGAGTCAGATTGGATGGCGAAGGCATTGATAACATGAAGCTTCAAGGGTTGACTTCAAGTCGCTTTGAAGAACGTAAAATCCTTCTGGACCAAGTCGACGCTTTCCGTAGGAATTCAGATCGTTTGGAAGTTTCTGGTATGAACCAGAATTATCAGCGTGCTTTTGAAGTTCTTACTTCTAGCAAGTTGGTTGAAGCCATCGATGTGACTAAAGAACCTTCGAAAGTGCGTGAGCGCTACGGTAAAGGTTCTAGCAAGCATTTGGGTGATGGTGGCCCGCTTTGGAACGATCAACTTTTAATGGCCCGTAGGTTAGTTGAAGCGGGGTCTCGTTGCGTGACGGTTGCCTATGGTTTTTGGGATACGCATGGTAATAACTTCAAGCATATGAAGGAGCATTTGCCCACTTTTGATCAAGGGGTATCTGCACTCATTGAGGATATCTACGCACGAGGTATGGATAAAACTACTACCGTGTGTGTGTGGGGTGAATTTGGCAGAACTCCAAAAATCAATAAAGATGCGGGTAGAGATCATTGGTCTCGAGTGAATTTTGCATTGCTTGCGGGTGGCGGAATGAAAACCGGACAGGTTATCGGATCAACCGATAGCAGTGCTGGTTCAGCCAAAGATAATCCCATCAACTATCTTGATGTTCTTGCAACCATCTACAGTAACATGGGGATCGATCCACATGCGATGGTGGTGGATATCAGCGGTAGGCCAAACCCCATATTGCCTAGCACGGTTTCCCCGATTAGCAGGGTTTATAGTTAGGATGAGTAGTAATAAAAAAAGCCCGTCGTAACTGACGGGCTTTTTGTTTTTAGCAGCTTGGTTTTACTTGTCTTTCTTGACATCAACCCAATGATTGGTCTTGGCTGATTCTAAAACTGCATCGCAAATTCGCTGGGTTTCAAGGGCATCCCTGAAAGTAGGGCCCACAGGTTTTCCGGTTCCCAATGAAGTAACAAAGTCTGCAACTTCATGAACAAAACTATGTTCGTAACCAATTTGCAAACCAGGCACCCACCAGTTACCCATGTAGGGATGATCGCCATCGGTGACATGGATAGATTTCCACCCGCGTAGTGGGCCTTCATCTTTGTAATCAAAATATTGCAATCTGTGAAGGTCGTGAAGATCCCAGAAAATCGAAGCGTTTTCGCCATTGATTTCGAAGGTGTAAAGCGCTTTGTGCCCACGAGCATATCGGGTGGATTCAAAGCTTGCGAGGGATCCATTTTCAAAATGGCCCATGAAGGTGCAGGCATCATCAATGGTGACCTTTTCCATTTTGCCTGTTAGGTTGTGTTGCCTTTGTTTGACAAAGGTTTCGGTCATAGCACTAACATCATGAATCGAGCCATTAAGCCAGATTGCGGTATCGATGCAATGAGCGAGAAGATCGCCTGTAACCCCGCTGCCAGCCGCTTCGGAATCGAGCCGCCATAGCGCAGCGCCCCCCTGTGGCAGTTCTGGGTTAATGGTCCAATCTTGAAGGAATTTGGCACGATAATGGAAGATCTTCCCGAGTCGGCCTTCGTCGATCAACTTCTTGGCAAAGGTAACAGCGGGAACCCTGCGGTAGTTGTACCAAACGATGTTGGGAACGCCTGCCTTTTCAACAGCCTCGACCATTTTCAGGCCTTCTTCGCCATTCATTGCCAATGGCTTTTCGCAAAGGATGATTTTTTTGTGGGCAGCAGCATAAAGAGCGATTTCAGCATGAATGTTGTTGGGTGTGCAAATATCAATCGCATCGATATCTTTGCGTTCGATCAGTTTACGCCAATCAGTTTCAATGCTTTCGTATCCCCAAGTATCTGCGAAGGCCCGTGCCTTTTCAGCATTGCGTGCGCAAACAGCTTTTAATACTGGTTTATAGGGTAGATCAAAAAACAATGGTGCTTTTACATACCCATTGGAATGGGCTTTACCCATGAATCCATAACCTATCAAGCCGATGTTAAGAGGTTTTTTTGACGAAGCCATGACCATCTCCAATCTGTTGAAGTTTAAATGTTACCGTGCGAAATTGTTTATTATTTGGAACCATGAGCATCACGAACCGCAATCATGGCTGCAAGAATCTTGTTCCAAGTTTCCTGCGTTTCAAGAACCTTATTAGGGAACATGCAACCATCCCAGCAGATGTGTTGAATGCCGCGCCCTGCGTAATCTTTAAGCCAGTATCCTGAAGCTTTGGTGATATCCAGCTTGCCCTTGGGATCATCGGCAAGGCAATGCCTGCCTGTCTTATCGTGCGAACCAGTGCCGTGAACCGTGCCATCGTTTTGAGCAACATGGAAGTCGATGGTCCAAGGTCGCAGCGCATCGGTCATTTTGGTGTACGCAGCTTCAAATTCCGGATGGGAATAGCCTTCTTTTAAAAGTGCATCTTCAGGGGCATTGTAGCCCATAAGGTAGAGGTAGGTGTGTGCAAGGTCGGCTTGAAAACCAACAGTGCCTGGCATGCCTGTTTGTTCCAACAGGTTTACCATATGTTTCCATGAATGCATGCCACCCCAGCAGATTTCACCTTCAGCCGCAAGTCTTTCGCCATGAGCTGCAGCCACGATGCCCGCTTCACGGAAAGTTTCAGCGGTTTTTTTAGTATTACCGGTTGGGTCTTTAGCCCAATCGGAAGGCCCACCAGCAGCATCAATACGAATGATGCCGTATTTTCGAACCCCGTGATCGTTAAGAATGCGAGCAATTCTGCAGGCTTTTTTAACAGCGAGGACAAATTTTGCCCGTTGATCAGGGCTGCCAAAAGAGGAATCTCCAACAGTACCCGGCCAAATTGGAGCTACTACGGAACCAACATTTAATCCTTTGCTGGCGATTTTGTCTGCCATCTTTTTAATATCGTCGGTGCTGGCGTCTGGGTCAGTGTGGGAATGGAAAAGAAAGAGATCAACTCCATCAAACTTCTGCCCATTTACCTGAGCTTTTACCGTAAAATCAAGCATATTATCTAGGCTGATGGGGGGATGATCTGTGCCCGGTTCTTTGCCAACCAAGCCAGGCCACATAGCGTTATGTAATTTCAAGGTGCTGTTGCTCATGGAAGATCCTCATTAAACTATACTTTTTCACACTTGTACCAAACATTGTCATACCGCTTTAAAGGCTTGAGGGCAAGAAAAACTAGGGAGATTATTTTATTGTTTTGAAATGTTCAAAGGCTGCGAGGCAGATTGGTTGATTGCTATCTGAATCGAAATCATCTGGCTGGTTGCATTCTTTTCATCGAGAAAGATGTTTTTTGTGAAAATGCTGGTAGAAATAGAAAGATCCAAGCCTTAGGGTATTACCAAGGCTTGGATCTGTAATTTGAAAGGTAGTTTAGACTCTCCATATGAATGGAGTCGTGATTAGCGCTTTTTCTTTCTGTAGTCGCCAATAGCTGGTGCGTCAATGTTGGTGTGAGGGCCAAAATAGCGCAAGGAAACCAAAGGCTCGAGGCCAGTGTTTTCGAAAGTCACACCTTGCACCGCTGCTTCGTGGCTTACAAAAACTTCGTCGTCGGTGAGTTCGCCAAACCTAATCATTGCAGGGGTTTGTAAGGCATGCTTGCCTATTTTTCCCGTGCCTTGAACTGTAATAAGGCCGTATGCGCCACGATCTTTAATCGTAACTTTTACGCCAGGGTTGATGGTTAGTTCTTTGGCAGAGAAAAGCTCTTCGCCATCGATTTTGCCGTAAACTACCCAGCGATCGACATAGCCTTCAGATTCAGTGTCTGCTACAGCGATAGGTTCAAGATAATGGCTATCTTTAAAGTTTGGATTAATATTGCCATCCCAATCGAGTTGATTGACGATGAAATCGATGTCGTGATGTTTTTCTTTGGGCATGTCTTTGGTAAGAAGATGCCATGGAACAGCGCGACCTTCGACCATGCTTTGATACATTGCGAAAACATCAGAACCCCATTGTGGTTCATAGGTGACCAATGAACCTGGAGCATGAAGAACGCATGGTGGAACCAACCAGCCAGTGCCAGGTTGCAGTTTGTAGGCTTTGCTGAAGTTAAGAATGCCGTTATCCCCTTCGTTCCAGCGCTCTAGGCACTTGCGAAGGTCTTCTTTGGTGGTGCCTGGTTCCAAGCCAAAGAAAGTGTAGGGAAAATTGTTGCCCACGGAATTAAGCTGGGGTGGGAAATAATAGGATTCAGGTTTGCCTTCCTGACCGACCTTTGCAGCTTGATTTTTGCTCTGGTGCATGTGATGTGGGATAGGGCCCATGTTGTCAAAAAACTTGCTATAAACAGGCCACTTTTGGTATTTCTTCCAAATTGCTGCGCCTACCAACTTCTGGCCTTCGACATCTACCGCGTCCTTGAGCAAGAAGGATCGTTCACCATTCACCACGACGTAACTATAGCCTTCGTCAATTTCACGATTTTCGTTGGCAGCAGGAGTGGTGGAAGCAAACCATCGTTCATCAATGCCCCCACGATGGGCACCGTAGGCATAAAGATCCTGTGGTGCAAGTTTGATTCTTCGGCCTGGCATAAGGAAACTGCGAGGAACCCAAGTGGGCGCCAGTCGTAAAATGCCATCGCCTGCTTCGATTGCATTTCGGATTTTGCTATCAGAAGCTTTGATGATTTTCTTTTTGGTGGTCGATTTAGCCATGGTATGTAAGCCTCTTTCAAAAGGAATAAAGGTTATAGTAATTCAAAAATACATTCGATTTCAACGGGGATACCACCGGGTAGGGTATGTGCGGAAACAGCACTTCTCGCGCCCACACCGTTGTCTTCTCCAAAAATTTCTGCCATCAATTCTGAAAACCCATTGATCACTTTGGGTTGGTCTTTGAAATCAACGGTGCAATTAACCCAGCCAAGAGTTTTCACAATCCGTTTGACCTTATCTAAAGAACCAATGGTTTCTTTGACGGTTGCAAGCACATTAATCGCCACGGCTTTTGCAGCTTCTTTGCCTTGTTCTAAGGTAAGATTTTCGCCAACTCTGCCGTTCAGAGGTGTGGATTCGTGAACTTTAGCAGGGCCATGGCCCGAAACATAAAGCATGTTGCCAACCTGGACAGCAATTTTGTATTTAGCCACGGGTTTCGGTGCTGGAGGAAGCTGAATGTGGAGTTCTTGAAGCCTAGTTTCCGGTTTGCTTGCCATTGCGTTGCCTTTCAGAGTTTCAATACAAATATTTAACAGTTCTACTTTTATCGTTTCTACAAGGGATGAGGTCAAGTGTTGTTTTAATAATTGTATTTAAGGGCGATCAATTGAACCATAGATTCCAAGATTTCGGTAATTCAAACCGTCTGCCAAATCGGGGGACATAGTTAGCGGAAAGGGCTTCCCAATAATCTTGGCCTTTAAGCCTTATCCAAGGCCCCGGGCCGCCTGTATGCGCTGGCCATCCCATGGCTCTTACCGCCAAGAAATTTAAATCTGCTTCCGTTTTGAAAACATCGCCCGCCCTGATATTTGTAAATTCAAGAAGCATAGTAAACAAGATGCGTTCGCGCCCTTCGCGCACTTGGTTTACTTTACCCATGGAATTGCTCACGGCGTCGATTTTGCGTTTTAAATTATGTTTTGTCAGATTCTGTGCAAGTAGGTTTGGCCACCAAGAGTTTTTGTGGTGCAAAAACCACCCTTTACCTTCTTCAATCCCCAACCATAACCGGGTACGCATTTGGGAAAAAAGTTCGTGAGTTTCAGTTTCAATTGGATATTGCAGGGCAAAAAGTTTAGTGATCAAATCTAAACCAAGCCAATCAGCCCAGAATAATGGGCCAAATTGAAAGCCCCATTTTCTTAACGAGTTTTCGATCTTTTCTAATGAAACCCCTTCGGCAAGTAACTCCAGATTTTCTTGAAAACCAGATAGTAAAACCCTAGTTGCAATGCTGGATTTTGTGTTGCTAATTGTTACTGCGGTTTTGCCTAATCGCGAAATCCAGACCAGTAAAAAATCTCGCTTAATCAGAGAACTAGTTTCTGGGATGACCAATTCGCAGCAAGGAAATCTTCCTAAAGGGTATTGCTGAAACAAGCAAGCATCCTCGCCTTGCCAAGGATCTGTTTCCTTTGATTTGATAACCATGCAGTCTGGATAATTATTTTTGAATAGATCGATATCTGTTGCGCTGAAAAAACTATGGGCAGTTAGAATGGCGATATTGGGCTTTTCTTTGAAAGGGGCGCTGGTAGTGCCATCGATTAAACTGAGCCGTTTTTCGACTTCCACGGCATTCCATATGCCTTTTCGGATGGTTTCATGCATGAGCCGATTTAATGCCAAAAGGGTATTTCCAAGCCCCTCGGCAGTTTTTCCTTGAATGGAAACCGGAATACCACGGGAGGCATGTAGAAAAGCCCATTCTGCAACAGTTTTGCCTTCGCCAATCAGGGCGACCCGATTGGGGGCAGGGGTCTCCACCGGGGCAGTCGGAATACGAGAAATGTCTTCGAGTGCAAACTTCACCAGATTTTTACAGGTTGGCGAAGGAATTAATCGTTGGCTAAGTTCAGCGATTTTTTGTTCAGCAATAGCAGAGCTTTTGAGGGTGACCAAATTCGAAACCAGATTCAGTGTTTGTCTGGGAGCTTGGATTTCTTCGGGGGTGTTTTTTTCAATAATCCTGTTGAACGCCCTATTCAAGATGGCTCTGCCTGCGAAATTCTTTTCAAATAACATCGCACGAACAGAAAGGGGTGCCGAAGTGCGGTTATTCTTTTTCCCCTCGTTTAAAGCAATTCCCATTAATCTGGTAAATTCAGACCGAAGTTGAGGCTCTGTTTGCGCGATACCGTCAGCAAGCCGATTAAGGAAAATCTCTCTAGCTTTCCATCGTGCCCCAAAAACCACGAGTTTTGTGGTTTTCTCGAGCCCAATAATCTTGGCCAGAGAATAAATGGAACCAAATGCAGGACAGGCGCCTAGTTCTACCTCAGGGAATGCAAATATGGTGTTAGGCTTTTCGTAAACCAAACGGTAATCACAAGCCAATGCGAGTTCCAATCCCGCACCCAAACAAGGGCCGCTGATAGCCGCAATGGTAGGTGCTTTAAGATCCCGGAGCTTTTTATAAACCCGCATCCCTTCTTCTTGCCAGTATGCAACATTTCCATTTGCCTGCAATTGTTGCCATTCATGCAAATCCGGCCCGAAAGCAAACCCCGAAGTCTTTCCGCTTCGTAAAGTTATGATTGGAATGGAAGGGATTTCGTCGAGTTTATCCAAGCCCGCATCTAAATCGCGAAGAAGAGAAAGATTGACTTTATTGGCGGATTCTCCCTTAACATCCAACACAATCATGATGGTTCCATCTTGGTCTTTTTCAATTCGAACGGTATTGCTGCTGAAAATCACCATCAGTAGATCCACATAATAAATAAAAAACTATGTCCAATAAGCAATTGTCTAGTATCCTCTATCAAGGTAGAAGTAGCAGCAGAAAATTCTGTTAAAACTGCAAAAGAAAAGGTGGTTGTTCATGAGCTTGCCCTTGGCGATTACTAAAACTGCAATCGAAGGATTCCCTTGCCGAAGGGGGAAAGTACGCGATGTTTACGATCTGGGCGATCGACTTGTGATCGTAACCACAGACAGAATAAGCGCATTCGACTGGGTTCTTACAGATGGTGTACCCGACAAAGGGAAAATTTTGACCCAGCTAACTTTGTTCTGGATGAATTTACTCAAGGTTGAAAATCATCTGATCAGCACTGATTTAAATGAAATGGGTCCAGCCTTTTCAAGTCAGAAATCTATACTTGAAGGTCGGACTATTCTTGTGAAAAAAACAGATGTTGTGCCGATCGAGTGTGTGGTTCGGGGTTGGCTTGCTGGGTCAGGTTGGAAGGAATACCAATCATCTTCAACCGTATGTGGTATCAAGCTGCCCGCCGGTTTAAAGCAAAGTTCAAAATTGCCTGAACCTATTTTTACGCCAGCGACCAAGGCTGAAACAGGGCATGACGAAAATATTTCATTTGAACAAATGGTCAAAGACGTTGGTTCTGAAACTGCAAGTATTCTAAGAGATCGAAGCATTGATATTTATTCGCGAGCTGCGGCATATGCTCATGAAAAAGGCATTATTCTTGCAGATACCAAGTTTGAATGGGGAAAGTTAAAGTCGGGCGAAATAATTTTGATTGATGAGGCACTTACCCCTGACAGTTCGCGATTCTGGGATGAGAAATCCTATGCCACCGGAATTAGTCCGCCTTCATTCGATAAACAGTTTATTCGCGATTGGCTCGAGACTACAACCTGGGATAAAAACAGCCCTCCTCCAGAAATGCCCCAATCAACTATCGCACAAACCCGCCTTAGGTATCTTGAAGCATTCAAGATTCTTACAGGCAAAAATTTTGTGTGAGCCTAAATTGAATAGGGTAGGTGCGTTGCTTGCATCTATTTGTAAATTCGCAATCCTACGGGTAACGAATCACCAAGAAGACTAGATTGGCTTTCTTTTGCGAGAGGCACGAATTCTTCTAGGCATTTGATCCACTCGGTAGGGATTTTCTTATCCCTGATTTTTGTCAGGATGCTATCGCGTAAATCTTGATCGAGGTCGAGAGCCCGCTGCCCTGTGATTCTTCCCATTTGCGACAGGCAAAAAGCCCATGTGGTTTCTTCGGAAGCATGGGAAGGTTGGAATTCCAATAATCTGGTAACCCATTGCGAAACAATATCGGGATGCAAAATCGAATTAAGCGGCCCATAAATAAGTGCCCGTGACGCAAGTCGGGTAAGTGACCAAAATAAATAAGGTGGCAGGGGCGTTTTCTTAAGCGATCGAATTAAGGTGTTACCCATGTTTTCTTTTGTTTTAAGGTCGAGCCTTTCAAAGGAGGCTGCTGCACGCCACATCTCCACCAATTCATTTTGCAACGGCTTAGCAACCGGCTTGTTGGGAATAGGTAGTAAGATGCTGCGAATTCTGTCGAAAAGAGATTGTTGTTGATTGGAGGAAAGTCCGCCAGATACCCTGCGCCAAAGAATCCAAAACTCTGCTCCAGATTCAACAAATCTGGGCATGATCGAAGATTTGGAACGATCATCGCGTGGCGGAGCGATTAATTCTTTCCAGAGCTTGTCTAACCGGATTTTGTCTCCGGGTGCCCCATAACCGGGCCGTAAAAAGAAGCCCGCCAGATTGCTCCAGCGCGATGCTAGTTCAGGCGATAGCAACCTGCCCGGTGCTAATAAAAAGAGATCATCCCAGAGCCTTCTGCATAGCCCCAAGGGCCAATCGTCTCTGCCCGCATCTAAAATATTTTCAAGAACTTTGGGAAGAAGTTTTGGGTCGATTTCTGGAGCACTATTGGCAAAGGTTTTATGAAGACATTCGAGTGCTGCCAGTGCAGTTGCTTCAGGCCAAGTGTCGCCCCTATTTTCTTCATCGGAATTCGAGTCAGAACTTTCAAAGGAATCGCGCAGATTAAATTCCAGCTTCCATTCATTAGATCCTTCTTTGGCAATACACCATAATTCTAAAGTGCCTAAAGCTGTTGCTTGCGACTTTAAATTAACCGGGATTCCCTTAACCCCAGATCGTTTTCCACCCCTTAAAATGGTTTGCAATGGAGGCAAGGATTGAAGCTGCTTTTTAGGAATTTTGATTACAGTTCCCGCTTGATCCTTACTCCTTAATGTGGAAGTAAATAAGGGAAACAAGACGGGTTGGCCAATTGCTAGTTCTAATTCGTTTTGGTCGAGGGTAAGAATTTTTCCTTCTTCGTGATGTTTGGGCAGAACGCAGATTAAGGTTTCTTCGCCTGTGTCGTTGCCTACTCCAAGGTAATAAGATTTTGCGAGTCCGCCCCCGATATGTTTGCCGCCAGTATGTTTAAGCCATGCAAACCAAGCAGCGCCCTCGGCGACGGCGAGGTCAACCGAGGGGTTTTCGAAAACCGCAGTTGTTTGTTTGTTTGGATCGCTATTGCCCCAGTCAGCAATCACCGAAAGGATTTGGTTTTGAAGTTTTTTGGAGCGAAAGACCCCACCATTAAATAATACCGCAGCCGGTGCTTTAAAGGATGCAGATTCAGATTGGGAATTAAGAAAGTTTGCAAGGTGTTTTGTGATAGCTGGGTCTGAAACATAAGGCAGACCCATTTCGTGAAGCCCGGTTTGTGAGCTTGATTTAAGGGGTGCAGAATCTTTGTTTACTAGAGGAAAGAACCCATCCAGAATAAAAGAGGCTGCTTCTTTCGAGGATAGTTCCGCTCGGATCAGGCCTGCAACAATGGATCGGCCTCGCCCCATGATGTTGATGGGGATGGTTTCTGATGGCGTATCAGAAAGTATTTGCTCCTTGGCATTTCTGCATGCTTGAGTGAGTTGGATATATTGAGATGCATCAAGTTTTGTACCTGCAGGGAATCGAGACTCCATTAGTTTCGCTAGGGCCAAATCCATATTGTCTCCACCTAAAAGAAGGTGGTCACCCACTGCTTTTCGCAGAAAGTTGATTGCGCCATTTTCGCTGATGGTTTCAATCAGGGTGAAATCTGTGGTGCCTCCGCCAACATCGATTACCAAGCATTGCATGCCTTCAGACAATTCAATTTCTTTAGTTTTATTTTGCTGGTGAAGAGAGAGCCATCGGTAAAAAGCAGCTTGGGGTTCTTCAAGAAGAAGTACATTCTTAAGGCCAGCAAGTTTTGCAGCCTCCATGGTCAGGCTTCGTGCAATGTCATCAAACGATGCGGGAACAGTAACCACAACGGTTTGATTTTCGAGAGGTTCAGCAAGTTGGCCCAGCGAAACAGAATGATTCCAGCTTTCAACGATATGTTTTAAATATTTGGCAGAAACATCTAGTGGGGAAAGTCTTGAAACCTCGGGAGGAGCTGCCCACGGAAGCAAGGGTGCTTTGCGATCAACTCCCGGATGGCATAGCCAAGATTTTGCAGAGGATACAAGTCTTCCTGGTACCTTGGCGCCTTGCGATCGTGCGAAATTACCCACAATGAAAGATCGGCTTTTATCCCAAGGCAACGCTGCTGCACCTTCAGGAAGATCATGCCCCCCGGGAAGGTATAAAAAAGAGGGTAATAACGAATGGGGTTGAAGTTCGGAAGGAGCATCTAACTGGAATACTTGATGAAGTTTGATCTCGGGGAATTTAGCTTTGGTAGAGGTATCAATATAAGCAATTGCGCTATTTGTGGTTCCAAGATCAATTCCCGCAAGATATCTGCCCATTGCAATTCTATTCCTGTTTTGAATCAGAATGTTCAATTCATTTTATGCAGGATATGTTACGGATAAAAATAAGACCGCGGGGCTAAATGCCTCGCGGTCTTTGGAAAGTGCACTCGATTTTTCTTAAGACTTGGATAGTAGGCTCTTTTTTATACCATCTCCAAGATTGTTTTTTCCAAAGTAGATTTCCCAAATGGCCTTGGAGAATGCCACGCTTTTGATGGTGACTTCAATCTTGTCTACAACCTGGCAATGAATGCCAATACCGGGGAGATGCGTCAGTTTAACCTGGTCGCCTTTTACTACTTTGATTTCTTTGAAGAGATTGTACAAAAGAGTAAGCTCTTCAGGGAACTCTTCTTCTTTGTGATTCAAAAGAACCGAGGATTTGAAGCTGGAAGCCATTTCACGGCCATCCACTTGCCTTTCCATCACAAGGTTGAGCTGTTTGTAAATGTCTGCATTAATGATTTCATCGGGTGATTTTGGCTTGGTGCCTTCTTGTACATAACTTGCGATTGCATAAACATTGACAAGAAACTTAGAGCGCATTGCAACGCCTGTCAGTGCCATTTTGTTTGATTTGGAGTTAGCGATGTATTCCGTGGTGGTGCTGAAACGGACGCCACTGCCACTGAGGCTAACAGTTTCCGCGGCCCAAGTTTGGAAGCTAAAAGCCAAGATAAGTGCTGAAAAAACAAGTGTTCTGCTCATAATAAATCCTTCACGAGTCTGTTGCCCGTTCTTGAAAAGCCCTATGCACGCATAATGTCTGATGTGGGCACCAAAAATCAAGACGAGTTGCTTGAAAATGAACTAAGCCTTTACCCAAATTAACAAAGCTTTGAGAAGTTAGGTTAGAATTTTACCTAACGCTCCCATGCCCAATTCTGTTACTTGCGATGGTTTGGATTGAGAAATTACAGGATTTAAAAGCTCCATCGATACATAACCATCGTACCCAATTCTTTTAAGTTCCTTAATGATGGATGTGATGTCGATATCTCCATCGCCCGGGAAGATACGATCGGAATCGGTTGCCAATTCTTTGGGTACCGCAGAGATATCACACACCTGAACAAAGAATAGTTTTTTTGGATTGATGTTAGCTAGGTCTGCTAATTTGCTTGGTCCGCAGTGAAAGTGGAATGTATCGAGAGTGATCCCTACGTTTTCCATTCCTGAAGCGGTGACAAAGGTGTTTGCAGATTCAAGATTGTTGGCGAATGAAGATTGGGCACGAAATTCCAAGGATAGTTTTGTGTTGAATGCTTCTGCCCATTGCGCTGCTTCACGCAATCCCGCAATTGCGGTTTGCAAAATTTGCTGATCAACTCGGGCGGGGAAATCTGCACATATATTCATTAAAGGTATGCCTAAGCCTTGGCAAAGATCCAGCCTTCTTTTGAAATGATCGTAATGGCTTTTTTTCTGCTCGCCTGTGGAAAGAAACAATCCGCCCTGATACGAGCCAGCAACCAAGTTTACGCCATGATCTGCAATTAAAGCCTTTGTATCAGCAATGCTTGCAGATTCGAGATGCTTTTCTAATTTGGTGAGCCAGACTTCCATGTTAGGGCATCCACCTTCAACAAAAGATTTGATATCTTCCTCAAAAGTACTGCTTAAAACACAAACTTGGCTGATACAAGCCTTCATAAAAGACCCTCTTTAAATGTCGGAATTAGAAACAGGTTCGACCTCGATGAGGTTGTCAAAAAAAGTAGCACCAGCCCCCAGATCCGTGATGGCAGTGCTTGTAGTTGCATTGGCATTGGCTTTACCCGGAACATCTTTGTTCCACCAAAGCCCTTGCGCCACCGCAACACCTGAAAGCACCGCATCGGTGATTTTCGCATGGGCGAGAAATTCCCCACGATTGTTAAAGATACGGACTCTGGCTTCTTCTGTAATTCCCCGCGAAGCTGCATCTTTGGGGCTGATCAATAAAGTTGGCCTACCCGCATCCTGTTTCTGCCAATCTAAGTTGGCGAATGATGAGTTTAGAAACGCAGGGTCTGGGGGCGAAAGAAGCTGGATCGGGTAATGTGCTGCGAGGTCCATTCTTGTTTGTGGATCTTCGTGTGATGGGGTGTACGAGGGCAGGGGATCTAGCCCAAGCTTTTGCATGGAAGTACTAAAAAACTCGCACTTCCCTGATGGTGTAGGGAAATGCCCATTCGCAAAGGGTGCGTAATCCTTCGGCAAATCCAACCGCATCGAACCTTCCTTTTTTAACTGCTCAAACGTTATACCAGACATGACCTTGGCTGAATTAAACCCTCCAGCGGATGCCTCAAGTGCCTCCTTGATTAATTCGATATCAGTCGCTTCATAAAGCTCAGGTTCCAGTTTCATTGCCTTTGAAAGCAATCTGAAAATTTCTGTGTTAGGCAACGACTCACCAAGAGGCGCAATCGCAGGCTCATTAATTTGCACATGCAAATGCCCGTATGAGGTGTGAAGGTCCCAATGTTCTAGTTGCGTGGTTGCAGGCAAAACAATATCCGCATAATCAACGGTGTCAGTAGGGAATTGCTCAAGCACTACCGTGAAAAGATCATCTCTTTTTAGTCCACGAATAACTTTGGATTGATCTGGGCACACCGCAGCAGGATTCGCGTTATATACGACGAGTGCTTTAATTGGCGGTGCAAGATTGTTGTCGTTTAGCGCATCTGCAAGCAGGCTCATGTTGATGGATCTGGTCCCCTTGGGGATGAGATCGTGCCTTTCAAAAGCGGTAGCAGCTTTTAGGGGATACATACCGCTAGTGCTAAGAAATGCGCCGCCCCCGGTTTCTTTCCAAGCCCCAATAATACCGGGCAGGCAAGTGATGGCCCTTACGGCCATGCCGCCGCCGCCATGCCTTTGCAGCCCATAATTGAGCCTGATAAACGCTGGCTTGGTATTTGCGTAGTCGTGTGCCAATTGCTCGATAATGACTGGATTTAAGCCCGTGATGGTTGAGACTTTAGCAGGAGTAAAATCGTTAGCTCGTGATTTGAGATCTTCGCCCCCGAGACAAAACTTATCGATGAAATCCTGATCTTGAAGCTTGTCGCGGAAAATTACATGCATGATTCCGAGGGCTAGGGCAGCATCGGTGCCTGGGCGTATTGGAATCCAGAGATCGCTTTTTTCAGCAGTTTTGGAACGGAAGGGATCAATGGTGATTATTTTAGCGCCAGCTTTTTTGGCCCGGTGCATGATAGCCCATAAATGCGAATTTGTTACGCTTGTGTTTGAGCCCCAGTTGATGATTAATTTCGAATGTAACACAGCTTCTGGGTCAATTGCGGCCCTCGCTCCGAGAGTCATGTGGCTTCCTGCAACCCCCGCAGTTGCGCAAATGGTTCGTTCTAAAAGAGAAGCTCCGATACGATGAAAAAACCTGCGATCAATACTGGAACTTTGCAGTCTTCCCATGGTGCCAGCGTAGCTATAAGGCAGGATTGATTGAGGGCTGGATGGTGAATTAATAATAGAACCAAGCTTTGAAGCAACGGTGTCGATTGCTTCTTGCCAGCTTATCTTTTCGAAACGCCCTTCACCCTTTGCGCCGATTCGTTTCAGTGGATGCAGCAGGCGTGTTGGATGATAGGTTCTTTCGATATATCTAGAGACTTTGCCACAAAGAAAGCCTTTGGTTATAGGGTGCGCAGGGTTCCCTTTGAGGCTGATTGCTTTGCCATCTTTCACGGTGACCAGCATTGAGCAGGTATCGGGGCAATCGTGTGGGCATGTTGCGTGAATTGTTTTAAGTGGCTGCGCCATTATGGCTCCAAGCTTTCTGGTTACTTCTTATCTAATCATAATAGCTGGAAAGCATTGTTAGGGGTTGGGTAATTAAGAAAAAAGCATCAAGGACTGATTACAACCCTAAAAAGGGAACGGGCAAAAGAAAAGCGTGTTGCTCGTAAAGGCTTGCGATACCGTTCCAACTTGTGT
Organism: uncultured Planctomycetaceae bacterium; assembly: GCA_903960945.1. Classification (GTDB taxonomy): domain Bacteria; phylum Planctomycetota; class Planctomycetia; order Gemmatales; family Gemmataceae; genus UBA969. The sequence continues at coordinate 2,358 of CAJCCR010000285.1, read as the reverse complement.
ATTGCGAAAAGAAAACAAACAAGAGGTAGATAAGTACTGCGGGCAAGAGTGGTAACCTGCCAGTCCAGCGAAAAAACCAATGCCTTTGAGTATCGCGCATTTTTGTTCTCCACAAGGCCCAGCCTGTAATAAGTCGGGCGGGAAAAATGAAAAGAATGAACACCAAGGTGGGCAACCAAAGTGCCTCTTGGGGAACTACTTCGATTTTGAGCAAGTATAAAGGTAGCGCGAAAATTAGAGTAAGTATCAAAGCGAAACTACAAGCCCAGGGCGCGCGATTGAAAGCTCTTCTAACGCCCCGCCAATCGAACGCTGCACCGAAGCGATTTTCGATTGCCATCTGCGTTTGCAGCAACGGTAGGTGTAAAACAACAATTGCTAAAAGTAGGGCCCCAAAAAAGCCAACCAAAGGGGAGAGAGGCGTTTTTACCTGCCCAAAAGCCAGAAGCGTAACAGGTATAATAAGCCATAGGAAGGCAGCTAAAAACCCTCGAAGGCCTAGCCAGAAATAGTGGGGCAGTCGCAAAGATAATAAGAAATCCCAAGTGGCATCTCTGGCCTTTGTGTAGGCCCCGCCCAGTTTGAATTGGCGATACACGATTAGGAAATTTAATGGCCAGAAGAAGTGTCGTAGGCGCCCGCCCCTGGCCAATGTAAAAACAATATGCATCCCTACAAAAACAGTAAGAATTAAAACCCAAAAGCGAAGCCTTGCAGCATTTCTACCATCTGGGTTGATGATCTGTGCGGTGAAAGCGACATTACTGAGATAACGCAAAGGTAACAGAAGGAGCCAGATAGCTAAGATTGCACCGCCCAACCGGGCAGCAGTGCGAATACCTATGAAACCATCTCCTATCTTTCCCGATTTAGCAACTCGAGTTGAGGATTCAAGCATATAGCCTAAGCTTAGGAATTGAAGGCCCGGTATAGCAGCTAGAGTTGCTAGAGCTATCACCATTGAAATTAGTCCAAATAGCCACTCTGTTTTTAAAACAGTCCAGAAAAAGAATCGCTTAAAGATACCTCGCTTTGTGGTTTCTGGAGGTGATTGTAATTCAGAAGCGAAAGATGTAAGTGGTAATGGAGGAGGCAGCAGCGAAGGTAATTCTGGGGGTGAATTCGGGTCAGGAAGATTCATGGTCTGGAGTCTTGTACTTATTAAGTTTCTGTTATTGTAAACATATTTAGGAAGTGATCATATTGGCTAAATGATATCATAGAATGAAGTGTTAAACTAGGAGTTAATCGTTCTATGTTTTTTCGCAATCTGTTATTTATAGTGTTGGTTCTTGGGGGGGCTGCAACGCTTGTTGCAAATCTTATCCCGCCTAAGGATGGGTTTAAGCCCACGCCAACCAACCCCGAAGTGTTTCAGAAAAACGACTTTCTAGAAACAGTTTATCGGGTGAATGCCTCCTTCGAGCAAACTTGGCTGAAGAATAAGATTCAACCTGCAGTCGATGCTGATGATTTAACCATAGCAAGGCGCCTAGCTTTGGGGTTGATGGGAACGATTCCTTCGTTAGAAGAAATTCGTCAGTTTGAATCGCGTCCCGAGGGCGAAAGATTAACTTGGTGGATTGATCATGTTTTGCAGGATCGTCGCTTTGCAGATTACCTTGCAGAAAGATTTGCAAGGGTTTTTGTAGGAACAGAAGATGGACCATTCATTTTGTTTCGAAGGCGCAAGTTCAGATCTTGGCTTTCTGACCAGATAACTTTAAATGTGCCTTACGACCAAATAGTCCGTGAGGTTATTTCCACTGAAGGTATTTGGACCGAAAAACCCGCGACCAACTTCATCACGGTCACCGCTCAAAATGATAAAGCAAATCAACCAGACCCAGTTAGGTTGGCAGGCCGTGTTACCCGTGCCTTTTTAGGCATCAGACTAGATTGCGCTCAGTGCCATGACCATCCATTCGCCCCTTGGAAGCAAACCGACTTCGAAAGTTTTTCAGCCTTTTTTGCTCAGACTCATGTAGGTTTTCGTGGCGTTTATGATGGGGCAGGGGAATACACAATCGATGATAAGCGCAAAGGAATCAAGCGAACGATTGCCCCAAAGGTTTCTTATGCGCCACATTTGCTTCCAGAGGAAGGCGCTCTAAGGGCGCGCTTGTCTACCTGGGTCACCCATCGGGAGAATACTTATTTTTCGCAAGCCGCAGTTAATAGGGTATGGGCGATTCTTTGCGGTCAGCCCTTGGTTTCGCCTGTCGATAATCTTGAAACCGAAGGGCTTATTCCGCCTGCACTAAAGATATTGGCTGAAGATTTTGCCTTTCATGGGCATGACATTGCACGATTAATACGGATCATCGCCAGTACTAAAACATACCGAATGCAAAGCCT
>CAJCCR010000284.1 GCA_903960945.1 uncultured Planctomycetaceae bacterium | reverse complement strand
TTAAAAACTGCAGTTACCAACACAGAAGTACCCGGCTTGGGTGCAACGGGTTCGTGTCGAACTTCTTGGCTGGCCAAAGGTTCTGCAGCAGATAAACGGGAAACCATTAAAAATAAAATTGCAACTAAGTTGAATCGTTTCAGGCGCATGATAAGGCCCCATGAGTGATCAGCGGGCGAGCAATCCAATCGCAGATGAAACACTATCAAGGTTTAACAACTTAAGTGCAGCAGGGATTTCCGAAACAATTCGCTGAGCAGCAGTAGGGTCGTAGAAGTTAACGGTTCCCAATTGCACCGCAGAAGCACCTGCAAGAATGAACTCCATCACATCATCAACAGATGCAATGCCACCAATTCCAATGATCGGGATTTTTACTTTTTTAGCAACCTGCCAAACGATGCGAAGCGCAATTGGCTTGATCGCAGGGCCACTAAGGCCGCCGGTACCGTTGCCTAAAACGAAGCGCTTTTTCTTCCAATCGATTGCAAGGCCCATGAAAGTATTGACGAGAGAAACCGCATCAGCACCAGCTTCTGCTGCAGCTTGGGCAATGACGGAGACATCCGTAACATTGGGGGTAAGCTTTGCAATGATGGGGAGATTGCAAAATTCCTTGACACCCTTGATAACCCTAGCAGTTTTTTCAGGGTCGATTGCAAAGTCGACTCCGCCCGAAACATTTGGGCATGAAAGATTGAGTTCCAATGCAGCAAGCCCTGTTTCTTTGCTGATTCTTTGAGCCATCTCGAAGAATTCTTTTTCTGTCTTTCCTGCGATGTTACCAATGATCTTCGTCGGAAGATTTCTCAAATAGGGAAGATGATTTGTAAGGAAGTATTCCAAGCCATCGTTATCAAGGCCGATTGCGTTAAGCATACCAGCAGAGGTTTCACAAGTACGGGGTGGCGGATTGCCTGCGCGAGGGTTTTGTGTGACGGTTTTAGGAACGATGCCGCCCAGCTTCGAAAAATCAACCATGGACTCCATTTCTTTCGCATACCCAAAGGTACCAGAAGCGACGAGAATGGGGTTATCAAGCTGAAGTCTGCCAAGGTGTACCGTCAGTGACATGATCCTAATTCTCTTCGAGGTAGGTGTAACCTTCGAGCCCGGATTGATAAAAATCGAGGAACTCGCGTGACTCTGCAATAGAGATAGTACCTAACTTCACAGCTTTTTCGACATCTTTGCGAATGCGATCGGTAAGTTCATCCGCTTTGTACTGCACATAAGCAAGCACTTCGCGCACGGTATCGCCCTTGATTACTTCATCAATATTGAGGTGATTATTTTCATCGAGGCTAACATGAACCGCATTGGTGTCGCCAAAGAGGTTGTGAAGATCGCCCAGGATTTCCTGATAGGCGCCCAAAAGAAAAGCCCCTAGGTAATAAGGCTGACCGGTGAATTCGTGCAGCTGCAAAGTATTGCGCACATCACGAAGATCGATGAATTGATCAATTTTACCATCGGAATCGCAAGTGATGTCACCTAAAACAGCTTTGCGAGTCGGGTTTTCAGTAAGCCGATGAATCGGCATGATTGGAAATAGTTGCTTGATGGCCCAACTATCAGGCATGGATTGAAAGATAGAGAAGTTGCAGAAGTAGGTATCAGAAAGCATCGATTCCAAGCCCTGAAGTTCTTCGGGGGTGTAATCAAGTTCACGCACCATGCGAAGAATCTTACTGCAAACAGCCCAGAACAATCGCTCGATAAGGGCACGCTGTTCAATATTAATGGTACCCAGATTGAACATGTTGACAGCTTCATCAACCGCCTGCAGGGCATCGTGATAACTTTCCTGAAGATTCTTTTTCTTCAGGTCTTGGAAGATCGCAAAGAGGTCTGCAAGCTGTTGTGGCCCATCATCTGGAATCTGAGGTGGCACCGTGTAGCGATCAAAGTTGGAAACACCCACCACATCAAAAACAAGTAGGCTATGATACCCAACCATGGCCCTACCAGATTCACTGATGATCGTTGGATGAGGAACCCCAGCATCATCGCAGACGCTCTTGATACGGAACACCACATCGTTGGCATATTCTTGCAATGTGTAGTTGATGGAAGATTCAAAGTCGGATTGGGAACCATCGTAATCGATACCCAAGCCACCACCCACATCGATATAATTCACATTGGCACCAATGCGGTGCATTTCGGTGTAGACCCTGCCTACCTCGGTAAGAGCAGCTTTAATACTGCGAATGTTGGTGATCTGGCTACCCAGATGAAAATGAATCAGCTGCAAGCAATCGACCATGCCACGCTGTTTAAGATAATCGACCGCTTCAAGCATTTCGGTAAGGGTTAACCCGAACTTGGAACGATACCCTGCGCTAGAACGCCAGCGCCCAGCACCGCGGGCAGCAAGCTTGGCTCGAATCCCAATCACGGGCCTGACACCTGTTATCTCTGCCTGCTTGACAATGAGTTCAAGCTCGGTGAATTTTTCAACCACCGGGATAATGTTCTTGCCAATCTTTCGTGCAAGCATCGTCATGTGGATGAATTCTTCATCCTTAAAGCCGTTACAGATGATGGGGGTATTACCACCGTTGGTCAGCGCCATCACCGCAAGAAGTTCTGGCTTAGAGCCAGCTTCAAGACCGAATTGAAAAGGCTTGCCAAAATCGAGAATCTCTTCAACGACCTGTCTTTGCTGGTTAACCTTGATGGGGTAGACGCAACAGTACTTACCTTTGTAATCGAACTCTTCAATCGATTTTTGGAAGGCAGCATGAATTTCAGAAACACGATGACGCAGAATATCAGTAAAGCGAACAAGGATGGGAAGCTGGATGCCGCGCGCTTGGAGTTGGTCGATTAATTCCTTGAGATCGATAGAAGCTTCGGGCTCCTTGGTGGGCATAACCGTCACATTACCAAGGCTGTTAATTCCAAAATAGCCCTTACCCCACTCGTTGACCCTGTAAGTTTCGAAGGCATCGGAAAGTTTCCAGCGGTCGAGCATATCCGGTTCGGTACTATTTGCCATCGAGTAATGAATCTCCTGATCGCCTGAAAAATAGAAAACCCAAATTCAAAAGTGTTCAGAATAATATTGTAACGAACAATACTTCATAAGTAAGAGATAATAGGGAATTTCGTCAAGCCTATTTTAACTGATTTACCAAATCATCATAGGCGAAGTGTTAGCCTTGCACGGATTGGCGAAATAAGCTAACTGAATAATGACAGATAATGTGAAATTCAGACTTATCGCACAGAGGTCCTTATGAGCACAGCCAGACACCTAGATCTTCCCATGCCTTCCGAAGAGGAAAGACAGTATGTTGGAGCGGGTAACTTCAAGGAAATCGGGGATGATTTTCTACAATTATTCACCCGTTTAGGGCATCTTAAGCCTTCCGACGATGTTTTAGATGTAGGCTGTGGCATAGGCAGAATGGCCCTTGCAATGGTCAACTATCTCGAACCCACGAGCCGTTTCGAAGGTTTTGACATTGTGAAACATGGCATCGATTGGTGCGAAAGAAATATCACCACCCGCTGGCCCAATTTTAACTTCAAGCATTCCGACATTTACAACAAATGTTACAACGAATCAGGCAGGCAAGTATCCCGGAAATACCGGTTCCCCTACGAAGATAATTCGTTCGATTTTGCGTTTTTGACCTCGGTATTCACCCACATGCTGCCCCGCGACATGGAAAACTATCTGGGAGAAATCCACCGGGTTCTTCGGCCTGGCGGGAAGGCGTTCATCACCTTCTTCATCACCAATCCAGAAGTACAAGGATTAATCGGGCAAGGTAAATCGGCTTTCAAGCTGCAACACCACCGTGGGCCCGCAAGAATCGAATACCCCCACTGCCCCGAACAGGTTGTTGGGTACGAAGAAAAATACGTGCACCAATTATTCAAAGAGAGTGGCTTTGGAAACGAGATCACCGTATTCCCTGGCCAATGGTGTGGCAGATCCAAGGGGGAAACCTCGCATGATCTGGTGCTTGCAGTAAAATCAAGCGAACCCAGTTCAAAGCAACTTTGGCGCAGGAAACTTGCATCATGGATGCCCTTCTGATCTGGCTAGGAACAACTTTCAATGCCTGAAAAAATATCACTGCCAGCACGAATAATGCGGGCCCTGCAACAGCGAGGTCCGCTTTCTCTGTTAAAATCAACACTGAAAAAACTGCGCTATTCTTCTTTTGGAAAAGCACTCTTTGGACCCACAGGCCCTTGGTCTGCCTGGCTCAATCACTACCTTCCCAAAAAAGAATTACTCGAACAATTTCGTAACACTCAATGGCCTGTCAACAAACCAAAATTCTCAATCCTCATGCCCGTATACAACACCAATCCCCAATGGTTGCAACAAGCCATCGATTCAGTGAAATCGCAAACCTATCAGGATTGGGAACTCTGGTGCATCGATGATCACTCAAGTAATTTGCAAGTTCCTTTTGTTCTTAAAAATATAGAACAAACAGATAAGCGCATTCATGCTATTATCCTTGACCAAAACCAAGGGGTAAGCGCAGCCACCAACTCTGCACTAAACCTAGCATCGGGAACCCATGTTTTATTCATGGATCATGATGATTATCTCGAACCACACGCACTGCACCGTTTCGCAAATGCAATCATCGAGACTGATGCAGATTTACTTTACGCAGATGAAGCGCTCACCAGCGAAGATCTAAACCATGTGCACCAGATAAAAACCTGCCCTGCATTTTCACATGATTATTATTTAAGCCATCCGTATGTGGTACACCCCATCTGCGCACGCACCAGCCTAGCAAAAGCCACAGGTGGTTTAAGTACCTCGCTAAAAGTATCACACGATGTTGATATGTTTCTAAGGCTAATTGAAAAAGCAAATACTATTGCTCATATACCAGATGTTTTATATCGCTGGAGATTGCACCAAAGTAGCACAAGCCATTCCACGAATCTTTTTGAAATAACTAAGTCCACCATGGGGGCGCTGGAAAGACACCTGAATAGGCTGGACATCAACGCAAATGTAAGCCCTTCTGCATTGCACCATAACTTCTTCCGCATTGATCACCCACTGAATCCTAAAACCAAAGTTGCTATTTTAATCCCTACAAAAAACCGCAGTGATCTTTTACAGGGCTGCCTAGATAGCTTGCGCAAAACCGTTCCAGCAGAACTCATGGATATCATTATTATTGATCACGAATCAGATGATGTTGCTACACGTGAACTATTACAAAAAGAATCAAAATCCTGCACTATTGCACCTTACACTGGCCCTTTTAACTTTGCTGCAATGATGAACCTTGGTGCAAGATCGGTACCCAAAGGTAAGCACACGCATTTTCTTCTACTTAACAACGATACCGTAGCAGCACATCCAGGCTGGCTTGAACATCTAGCATCTCTTGCACAACGCCCAGATGTAGGCGCAGTTGGTGCAACCTTGCTCTACCCCGATCATTCAATCCAACATTCAGGTGTTATCTTTGGCCTCGCAGGCCCTGCAGATCATGCACATAAATTTCACACCCATGGCACCATGGGAACCAACGGCAGCTTATTTGCTGTAAGAGATTATTCTGCGGTTACTGCAGCTTGCATGATTGTGCCATGTTCTGCCTATGAAGCAGTAAATGGGTTTGATGAATCATTTGCGATTGGATTCAATGACACGGATTTCTGCCTAAGGTTAAAAGACAAAGGCTACAAGATCCTGCAAACCCCTTACACAGTGCTATTTCATTTGGAATCACAATCAAGGCTTGCAGATCGCACCCACCCCGCAGACACTAAAAGATTTATGGATCGTTACGAATCATTTATAAAATCAGGTGATCCCTTTTACAGCCCCTACTTGGAAAATGAGGGGTTCACCCATCTTCCAAAACCAGGAGCAGAATGCCCCCTGAATATTCACTCTCGGCTGGTAACCATGCCATGGGCCCCTTCTAAACAATTACAAAAAAAGGGCGCTGCATGAAGAGTCTCGTAAAAAAATACTATTCACAATTAAAGCAACTTGAATTCCTTCAACCCATCAAACCAGCTTGGCGAAACCTGCGTAGATGGTTCATCGCACGCACCACACCATTGCCCAAAGCGCCAAAAAACAACCATGGAAGTGCTGATCAAGGCGATATCCTCGATGTTTATTTCAACCATAAACTCGATGCATTCCTTAACCACAAAGATTCTTGCATTTCATTCAAGATTGACCGGAAACCACTCGTCAGCATCATCGTGCTAACCTACAACAAGGCTGCACTCCTTTTAGAATGCCTGCAAAGCGTTGTAAACCACACACACGATTCCTACGAAATCATCATCGCAGATAACGCATCCACCGATCGCACCAATGAATTATTGGACCGCATCGAAAACGCTATCGTTCTTCGTAACTCTGAAAACTTAGATTTTATCCGCGGTAACAACGCTGCAAGCAAACACGCCCATGGCAAATACCTCCTATTTCTCAACCACGATACCTCGGTACTTCCAGGTTGGTGTGATGAGCTTTCACAATTAATGGAATCTAGAAATGATGTTGGCGCAGTGGGTGCAAAACTAATTCATATGGATGGCAGATTGCAGGAATCGGGTTGCCTAGTTCGTAAAGATGGTTCCACCTGGGGATATGGCAGAAGCAATTCCAATCCCAACGCATGCGAATTCAATCATGTTCGGGAAGTTGATTTCTGCTCGGGTGCTGCCTTGATGGTGAGAGCGGATTTGTTCCGAACTTTAAATGGTTTTGATGAACGCTACAACCCCGCATACTTTGAAGATGTCGATCTCTGCATGAGCATTAAAAGGTTGGGCTTTAAAGTTTTGGTGCAACCACACTCTGCAGTACTACATCGAGAGAATGGAAACTTATCTGGGCGTGCATTCAAATTGTGCCAAACGAACGCACCCATCTTTAAGAAAAAATTCGAGCACGAACTCTCCCTTCTTCAAGAAGAAGAATCAGCACTCCATGCACGAGATAAAAAGATAGGCTGTAACATTCTTGTTATGGATGATTATGTTCCCGATCCAAGCAGAGGCGCTGGTATGCCTCGAACCAAAAAAATACTGCTCGACCTCGCAAGCCTAGGTCATAAAGTTACTTACATTCCACTAACCGATACCGCAACCCATGGCGCTACCGTAAAAGAATTACAGCTTCACGGCATAGAAATTTTTCATGGCCACTTTGATCTTGAAGCCCTCTTTGAAGAAAGACAAGGTTTTTACGATACGATCATGGTTTGCAAACCGCACCATGCAGAGCCGATGCTTTGGCGCATGCGCAAACATTTTCCCAAAGCTCATCTTATCTACGATACGGAAGCCATCATTTTTCAAAGGGAATTAGATCGTGCCCTAATCGAAGGAAAATCCATCTCACCAGATCACCTTGCAGACTTGAAAAATCGTGAGTTTGCAATCATGAAACAAGCCGATACCGTGCTAGTAGTTAGTGAAGCAGATAGAAAAATCGTACTCGATGGTTTGCAAGGAAAAAGAGTTGCGATCTATGGGCATCCGATGGAAACCAATGAAAACGCACCGGGGTATGAATCAAGAAAAAACCTCTTATTCGTTGGCGGGTTAACCGATGCCCACGCACCTAATGTGGATGCACTGGAACTATTTTTAAAAGAATCATGGCCTGAAATAAGCGCTCAACTTCCTGATTGCAAAATGATCATAGTAGGTGCCAACCCCTGTAAAAGAATTATTGCAGCTGCAGGCAAAATAGCACAATTATGTGGAAGAGTAGAAGATTTACAACCGCTTTATGATCAAGCTAGAGTAGTGATCTGCCCACTGCGTTTTGGAGCGGGTATTCCCCTTAAATTAGCAGAAGCGATGGCACATGGGGTCCCTAGTGTTGCAAGCATTGCAGCAGGCCGCGGATTTGGAATCGAAGATGGCTCAGTGGTTGCAATCGCTGAAAATTTCGAGACCTTTATCAATGAAGTGGTTCAATTGTATTCCAACAAAGAAGTGTGGGAACAAAGGCAATATAAGGCCTTGGCTTATGCAAGAGAACATTTCAGCCCGGAAGTAGTACGAAACGAATTAGAAAAATTATTTCCTTTGCCGAAATCAGAAAAGAAGATTGCTGCCTAGGTTATTGAAAAGAATCTAACCTTGCTATCATTCTCTCACCTGCCCGCTTGGGCGATAAAAGATCATTCAATTTAAGCCTTGCTGCATCACCTATGAGTTTAGCTGCTGCAGGGTTTTCATAGACCCAGCGCATTTTTTCCGCAGCATCGTTAACATCGGGGTCAGCCCAATGCCATCCTTTTTGATAAGGCAGATAATCTTGATCCAGCTCGACAAGATTGTACTTCACCAATAAAGAAGTATCACCGTCCATGAAATCAAGGTTACCTGAATATGCTGTTGCGATGACGGGTTTACCTAAAAGCATCGCTTCCGCAATTGTTAAACCAAGCCCCTCTGCACGATGCAACGAAATATAACAATCACATGAATTCATGAGGGCGGTAACTTTCTCACGAGCCATATCACTAATATCGAGATAGATATTTGCGCCATCGATTGCATCGCGCAATAACTTAATCTCTTCTGGGTAATTCTTCGCACGAGAAACCTTCAACACTAGTTTGATTTTTGACATCGAGGCAAAAGCCAGCTTAAAGGCACGAATCAAACCGAGGGGATTTTTCCGCTCCATGATGCTTGCAAGATCAAAGACAAACAAAAAGATAAACTCATCTTCGTTTAATCCAAGTTCTTTTCTGGAAAGCGGGGTAAAAGATGGCAAGGTTATCGCAGGCAACATCGGAATTACAGGAACTGATACAACCTTGGCAAGGGCCTTTTGAATATGCGTGGTCGGGGCCCAAAGCTCTTGAACACCATGGGTTAACCCAGCCCAATGCGCGGGCGCCTCTTCGAGTTCCCAATACCAAATGGCAAAAGTGCGCTTTTCTAACGAAGAATAAACACCCGCCCGATTAAAACAATCTGCAAAATAAGGTTCAGGAGCCATAACAATGATGGTGTTTTTGTATCGCAGTAAAGAACGAAATAATTTACCCCTAGGGCTATCACTTGGGGTCGCAGGAATGCTTCTTCGCAATACCTGATGGCCTGCTTTTTCAAAAGACTCAACAACCAACGTTGCTGCAACCTGCAACCCGGAAGGGTAACAAAAATGCCCAAGAACATTAACCCCAGGGTAAATTAGCTTTCCGAGTTTATTGTCTAAAGAGGGTTCGTTGATCCAGTCAGCCTTGATCCTAAATGTTTTTTTAAGGTATTGCACAAACTCAGCCCAATGCTCTTCATCCTCAAGCGCATTGGGAAATAATTTTTGATACTGGGGATGATTGAGGTACACAACTGTGGTGGTCAAGGATGGAAAACTCTCCACCGTTCTAAAAAAGCTGTAGATATCAAATAGAGAAAGCCCATCCTCAGGTTTCAAATGATAAACCATGTAGGCAAGGAATGCCTTCATGCCAGAAAGGGTAATTCCTATAGGAAACATGGCACGAACTTCAGGCCTGTTCTCATAAAAGGTAATCACACCCTTCATGGATAATTCAAACGTATTACTTGGCCGTTCAGCAGGGATTGAAGTGGGAATGCGAAAAAGCCAATCCTTGATATTGGATTTATTCAACGTCTCATCAATCTTGGGCCAGTGCAAAATATCATCAAGATTAAGTTGGGAAGCGTAACGCCTGCGATAAATGCGCCTGATGTAACGCACCGCTTTTCGTAGCAATCCATCTTGAGAAAATAAGGAAGCCAAAGAAACCCTTTAATAAAACTAAAAGTTCAATTGCGAAAGTGTATCAGATAAAAAAGCAAGTTTTAATGCAAGAGAAAAAGAGGGATTAATAATAACCGTTGATTAAAAATCGACATGGGCCCGGATACCAAAAGACTGGATGTTGCCTGTGGCGTTCGGTTCATTCCAATCTCTAAAAGTATAGATGTAATTACCCATAATTCTCATGTTTGCGTTCCAATACCAATTCAAGCCTGTCGTAATTGAATTGAGAGTACCCGCCTGAACTTGATTGCTATCAAGGCTAAGGTAATCAAAGCGTAAACCAACTTCCCATGCGCCCCAACCATTAGGCATATTGGGGTCGGATTTATCCCTGCAAATAAAGGGGGTTTGCGGGATAACCCGATCATACGCCATGGTTTTAAGATCGATGGGGCGGTGATCATTACGGGTAATAAAATAAAGTGTCTCGAGATAAAAACCATCAAACGTAAGATTACCAACAGGACTAGGAGTATTAGTATTTTGAGCATTCGGAAGAGGTGACCCGTTATTAACAACATTGGTCATGTAAGACGCTAGATATTCACCGCCGAAAGAAAAAGGTCCATAAGCAGAATGCAAATTGAAGTTAACATAATTAACCAAATCATCGGAAAGGAGCTCGGGTGTATTAATAAGGTAAGGTACCTGATAAGCAGAACCAGCACGAGTAAGGGGCCTTGCAAAATAATACATATAACCTGGATCTTGAGGAATGGTGCGGATACTTCCTGCAGAACCAAGAGTAACCCAGAACTGTTCATCGGGCAGTAAAACAGGCTGCCAATTTAATCGAGCGCTAAAAGCAGCATCGCCATTACCGACGCCAAAAGCTCCGGTTCGAGTTCCTGTACGAAACAATCCAAGCCAGGCTTGAAGATGATCATCAAACATATTACGAGTAGCAGAAATCCCGGTACTGAATTGGAAAAAATTATTGAATGCATCAAAGATATAAGGGCGTTCCATAAATTGCAAAAAGTTACCATTCATGGAGTTGGTAAAGGTAAGGAGTTCGCGTTGATGGCCGACTTTAATAGAACCAAAAATAGGTACATCATTGATACCAACCCAGGCATCGGTTAAATAAAGTGGCTGACCAGGGTTGGGTTCCAAAGTAAAGAAATCTGAACCCGAAGACAAATCAACCTCAAATGCGTATTCAAATTGGCTGTAAATATTACCACCCGCTCGAAATCTTGCCCTACGCAGTTGAGAACCATCCAATAATGGATTGGTAAGCGTGGGCTGCATCGCGGAAGGAAGCTGATACCACGAATTATCGAAATCGATACGCCCACCAATATTAAGGGTGAAAGCTTTATCATCGGAACGAAGTTCGAAACCATTATTCCAATAGGCTTGCAGAGAATAAGATTCGGGGTCGAGGGCTTTTTCGGGGAAAAGTTTTTGCCGAACATTCAAAGGCGTACCTTCAACGACAACACCATCCGTTTTATTGGGATCGGAGTTTTTGTTAATAGGCAATTCAGCACGAAGAAGTAAACGAAGTTCTTCATTACGCAATTCAAGACGCTTGATGCGATCCTCTATGGTCAAGCCACCTAATTCTTCCTTAAGAGGAATTTGTGGTGGATCACGCGCTTCTACCGGTTCTTCCGCATTTGAATATCCAACGATATTCATGTTGAGAAAAAGCGTAGAAGCAATCAACCAAGCCTTGGGGCCAGCTCTTACTTTCACCATAAAATCACCTTAATACACCTTCTTTCATATTTTAGAATTCGAATTGGGTTCGCATACCAAAGCTACTAAAGCTGCCCGAGCCAACAGACTTTCCAGCATCGCGATAATTATAATTATAATCAGCCATCACAGCCATGTTGGTGTTGGTGTACCAATTTATGCCAAAAGTATAAGCTTGATAATTACCACCGGATATTTTTGTAGGAATAAATGCCTGAGTGAAAAAAGGATTCTGAATATTAGAGTAATCGTATCGAAACTTAACTTCCCAAGCACCCGGGCCGCGAGTAACTGCGCCATCATCGGTTCTACGCCATTGGAAAGGGCGAACAGGACTAATGCGAGTAAAACCGGGGTTACTAGGATTTACACTGCGATGATCACCGGGTGTAAGAAAACAAAGACCTTGAACATAAAAACCATCGTAGTATTGATTGCCAATACTTTGGGCATCCCTTCCGTTAGAGCTAACATAACCAGGAACAGTATTTAAGTACGCATTATAAATTTGTGTAGCTACATATTCAGCACCAAAAGTCCAACGGCCATAAGCGGTTTGTGTGCCTAAACCAAATGCTGTTTCACCATCTTGGCTGAAAAGAGTTGGAGTACTAATAATACGGGGCACTTGAAAACCGCTACCGGTCCGAACCAATGGCCTGTTAAAAAATTGAACTTGTGGCGCTTTAAAGAATTGCGTCTGACCATCAGATGTCGAAACTAAAGGTAAACTGCGCTCGGTACCATGAGCTTGTAAAACCCACCAGTGTTGTTCTTCAAGATTTAGAATTGGGAAATAACTGATGCGTTGATCGAAGGCTGTTCTACCGCCGCCAACACCAAAAGCACCGGTTCTTGTACCGGTTCGAAATAAGCCCGTCCAAATATGAAGCTTCTTATCAAAATAAGAATTACTGAGGGTTACACCATTATTAAACTGATTGCCATCTTCAAAAGCATCAAAGACAAGAGGCCTTTCCATAAAAGGATAATAACGATCCGAAGTTCCATTAGCAAAAGTCAGGAACTCTTTTTGGTGCCCGATTCGAACTGTGCCAACGAAAGGAATTTCATTCATAGCAACCCAAGCATCTGTGAGGAAGAGAGGAGCTTGAGGATCTGCAGTGGTTGTACGGAAATCGGTTGCGCCTGAAAAATCCACTTCCATTCGGTATTCAAATTGTTTGAGGACTGTGCCAATTGCATTCAATCGAAATCTGCGCAATGCAGACCCATCGGTCAAAGGATTATCCATGGTAGAGTTAACGTTTTCGGGAACAGAATACCAGCCATTATCAAATTGCATCATGGGGCCGAAATTAAAGGTAAAGTTTTTATCTTCGGACTCGGCCCAAAAACCATTTTTGAAAGAAACCTTCATTGGAGCCGGATTTTTACTGGTCCCAGGAACCGCATCAACTCCCATAGCAGGAAGGGCAAGCACATTCTTTACTGGGGTTTCTGCTGGATTTTTTAACAACAAGTTATCAACATCTTCCTTTGAAGAAGAAGATGGCGTGATACTTAAACGCTCTTTGAGGGCTTTGGAAAGCTCTTCATTCTGTTTTTCAAGACGATCCAATCTTTGATTAAGAGTTTCTTTTTCTTCTTGAGCAAAAGTAATTGTATTCAAGAAGGAAAGAACAATAAAAATCGCAAATAGACTGGCGCGAACCTGTTTCGTTAAATTCAGCACGCGAAACTCCAGGATCCAATCCTTGGGAATAAAATACATGGGTGTCAGATAAGGTAATTAAGAATCAAGTCAAACCAAGTTTGCTTAAACTTTAGTAATATTGACAAAAATTGTAAAAAAGGGAGTTAAGCTGGGAAAGAAAATCCTGCAAAAAGGTGTAATAATTGTAGAAGTTACAAATAAAAAAGAGCCTGTATAAAACAGGCTCTTTAGGAAAAACAAAGAGTTAATTAAGTATTAACTGTGGTTGAAGCCAGAACACCGCCTGTGAAGTTCTCTTGGAAGGCGAAGAACGCATCCACGATATTAAGGTTAGAATCGAACAGAGAAACTTGTGGGCCACCACCAGGGCCTGCTGCGGTAAGTAGGTAAGGAACATTTGGTGGGGAATTAGAGCCACCAAGAGCTGCTCCAACGCGCACACCACCAGTAAAGCCAGAACCAAAAGGTTCGAGCCTAGAGACAGCCCCATTGCCAAAGTATATTCCAACTGAACCAATAGGGCCTGAACCTGTACCCGTATAGATATCAGCAAGGCCATCCCCATCGAGATCACCGGAGCCAACAAAGACGCCGCATAGGTAAGAAGGATCGAAGGCAAAGAAGCTTTGGATAGAGTTAGCACTACCATTAGAGATCTGCCAAACTTGAACATGAGGGCCACCACCTTGGGCTGCACCCGTGATGATTTCATCATTGCTATCGCCGGTGCGATCACCTGCTGCAACATTAACACCCAGATTGAATTCAGGCGCATAGGCAAAGAAATCAACAAGCTGGCTTTGGTTATTAATTGCAGCGAAGTTTGCATTACCCGCGAAAGCTTTAACACGAGGACCACCACCAGCACCAGCACCAACGATGATGTCATCCAAGGAATTTCCAGATGATGAAGCATCGCCATTGATGTTACCCGTAGCAAGAGTGATGCCACCGGTAAAGCCAGGTTCGAAGGCAAAGAAACCAGATTGAACAGTTGCGTAAGGAACCCCAGGGGTAATGGTCCAGATGACAACATGAGGGCCACCACCAGGGCCTGCCGCAGTGATAAGATCAGGAGTTCCATCGCCGTTGACATCGCCGATAGCGGTTCGAACACCACCAGTAAAGCTGGTATCGTAAGCAAAGAAGGAGAAGCCTGAACCATCAGCAAAGCTGATTTTAACAATAGGGCCACCGCCTGAATCAGTGGAAACAGCAAACAGCTTATTAGGATTTTGTGATTTAGCAGCAGCAGCAGAACTGATGGATTGAATGCCAGTGATTTGAATCACAACATCATTCCCGCCAGTAAGTGAGGCGGTGCCGTTAGTTGCAATATTACCAGTATAGCTGATTTGGAAAGTAGCAACATTTACGCCATCGGGCATATTAACTGTGAAAGAGTCTCCTTGGTTAAGAACTACTCCAGCAGGGGTCTTAAATTTACCAGTAACGGTATCAGTACCATCATTGGAAATGATACCAAAAGCATTACCAGCAATAACATCAGCGTCAGGAGTGAAAGTTACATTCAAGATACCATTAACATTATTTTTAGCCAAACTAACTGCGCCTGTAACATTGACCTGATCAAAAAGGTTGAAAGCAACCGAACGAATATCGACCTTATAGGTACTTTGGACACTCAGGTTACCTTGAAGATTAAGCATACCGATTGGGTTAGTGAAATTACCAGGGGACAGTTGACCTCTGGGAAGAACATTAACTGCGCCAAGGGTACCCATGGTGCCGCCTAAAAGACCATTACCTGTAACATTGGTAACTGTAGCAGCATTGATCTTGGCATTTTCGAAGAAGAAATTGCCATTCTCGATGGTAGTATTCAGCCCGACGGTACTTGCAGAACTATCGGTGTTAAGGAACACGGAACCGGTACCCTGCTTGCGAAGGGTGGTTGTCGTTGGGATATTAATAACATTGCCGATGGCAATGGTGGCTGGAGAGATACTTGTATTAACAATAACGTTGGGGGTGACACCGTTATTTATTGCAGACAAGGGAGCAGCACCATTGGTTGCATAAAAACCAACTCCGGTAGTAGTACCATTACTTACAATACCAGAAGTAGTATTAAGAATAGAAATTGAAGGAACTGAAGTATATCCAGCACCAGGATACTGAAGATCCAACCGAACAAGGCCGCCAACAACCGGATTCGCTACCGCAATACCACTAGCAGTGGTGGTTTGGCCAATATCTACAAAATAAAGATTATTAAAATCAGTATAACCCTCTCCGGCTAAATTTGAAATAGCATTTATATTAGTTAAAGTAAACTGGCTAACATAATTCTGCCCATTAACTGATGCAACAGTTACAGTACCAGTAGCAGGACTAAAATTATTTAATATAGAATTAACAAGTAAATTTTGGGGATTAGGAGGTATTGCCAAAGGATTAGGGCTATAGGGATCAATAGGCTGCCCTAAAAACATACTGTACTGCCCTACAGCCCTTGTAGTTGGAATACTTTGAGCCTGAAAAGTTACGGTATTGCCTAAAACAGAACCCGTAAAACCAGCAATAGGAACACCAAGCACGGCGTTAACAATTGCCCCCCTACCCCCACCACCAGAAACAACAACCTCCGGCAATCTAGTATAACCAATAGCAGCAATACCGTTCCCAGTTGCAGAACTAAAACCACTATTAACCAATATTGGCGTATTTAATTTAAAAAAGCGATTATCTTGTACTTGTATACTATCGTTAAAAGTAACATTTCCATTATTTTGAGTACCACCAACACCGGCACCTACAAAATTATTTGTAGGAATATAGGAAGCAGGATTAGTTAAAGAAGGGTAAGGAGCAAGGGAAAAATCATCAGCAAATTTTTGAAGTTCCGCTGTGCCGTTAATAATCAAATTAAATTGGTTATTGGTAATCTGCCCCAAGGTTGTTTTACCAATACCAGAAGTAGTAAAAACTGTATCAGCAACTAAACTGATAGGACCTGGGCCAAAATCTAAGACTTTTGTGGAAGCAGCTATAAAATTACCACCAATACGCCTAATGGTTGGACCTTGAATATTAAGATTGCTGGAAACATTAAAAACAGAACCACTGCTATTACCAAGTTGTAAAACACCACTATTAGTAATGGTATTATTAGCAATTAATGAATTATTACCGCCCATAATAAGAAGATTATTCACATCAGGAGTAACTATGAAATTATTCTTAATAGTGAAATTAGATTGAATTGTAACAGAACCAAATAAATCAATACCAGCAGCAAGAGATGGTGAAGTAATTGAAGGGCTTGGATTGAAACCTGACAAAGCATAATTGGCTCCGTTAGTAAAAATTGGCTCAGCATTAGCAATAGTGCCTATGTATAGGTTGTTAGCAACTAAAGTATTTAATATAGAAAAATTATTTCCACGATAAAAACCTAACTGGTCCTCAGAAATACCACCAGTATAAGTATTGATTTGTACATTACCGCCAACAGTGGTTCCATAAACACCCAATCCACCAGCATTAAGATGCAAATAATAAGCAGCATTGGAAATAGAAGTTATAACAATGTCTCCTGTTTGATCTGGATAAGGAAGATCACCATAAGGAGCAGGGAAAGCTTGAACAGGAGGGGAAAGAGCTCCGATAGACGTCAATTGATTAGAACTAAACCCAAAAGATTTAAGAATATTTGAATTAATAATTTCATTACTATTAAAATCTGGAAATGAAGAAACATTCGAATTCTGTGCAATTTGAGGATTAAGGAAGGTAGGACCAGAGAGATCATTAAATACCTGGGAACTAAAATAGGTGTTAATAAAAGAAGATTCTGTCATAATCGTCTTACCCAGATTGATATCTGCATTAACAGAATATAACCTAGAACCTAAATTAGTTACACCAGTAATGGAGGATGTAGAAATCCCTCCATTAAAAATAAATAGATCCATATCATTTTGAGGATCACAACCATGAATACCAAAAGTAACATCACCTTGATTTTGAAAAACGGTAGAATTAGAACCAGTCACAAAATAAAACCACCTGTAAGTTGGTACGGAATTTACATAAGTAGTATAAGAAGCATTAGCAGGACTGTTGCCATTAAATAAAACATTATATTTTTTACTGGTTGTTAAAATTTCATTAACTAAAACTGGACCAGAAAAGACTACATCCCCAATAGTATCATTAATAATAACACTACCGAATATTTCAGAAGTTGATCCTACATTATTTTGAACCGGTAAAATACCAACCTTACCAATATCCACCCCACCGGATGAATTAATAATCAATTTACCATTAGAGCCATATACTTCGGCAATCTTAATAACCGAACCTAGAATATTACCTGAATTAAGAGTCAAAGTAAAAGAATTGCTCTGAATTTTACTCAGGGTAATAGGTGAAGCAGCAGAAATATTAATCAGAGAATTGCTCTGAACACTCGAATCACCAGTTAATGTGATAGTTTGAGGTTCAAGTTTAATAACTGCTCCATCAGAAGTGATTTTCCCAAAAATTGAAACAGATGATTGTGTACCAGCAGATTCAATTTGGATACCGCCATTAAAACTTAAAGAATCATTAGAATCGCCAAGAACAATCAACCCATTATTTTTTAAAATTGTATTATTAACAAACGAAGTATTGGAACCAAGAAATTTAATTGAATAATTATTTTGCGTACTTTGTCCTTTGGATATAAAAGACTTAGCATAAAGACTATCATTAAAAACGAGAGAAAAATTATTGCTTATTTGAGTAATTTCAAAAGACACTGGTGACGGTAATGAACCTACTTGACTGTAAAAATTAATATTTCCATCACTTTTTAAGATAATAACATTAGAGGCATCAACGGAACCAAAGAAATTAGAAGACCCTGCATTAGAAATAGTAATGCTATCAAGGTCAGTTCCCATAAACCCGTTTACAATAATATTTCCACCAAAAATATTAGAAACCATATAAGTTTGGGGAATCGAAGTATTCAGATTAATTCCATTATAAACCTGCGCATTTGAAAGGACATTAAAAGTGATATTACTTTTTAATCCTCCTGGAGTACCGCTAATACTTTGTAATTGAACATTAGTAGAAAACTTACCATCCCCGAACTCCAAACCAACATCATCACCTAAAAATACAGAACCGTAAAAAGTAACAGTACCAGGGGTCAATGGAACTAAATTACGAACAGGTCCATTTATACCAGTAATAAGTAACTCGTTGGTATTCTTAGTCGTAATATCACTTCGATTAATAGTTCCAAAAGAAAGAGTACCTTTATCAATAGAAATATTTCCTAAAATATTTAAAGAACTTATTGTTTGATTTGCTGAAAAAAGGCTGCCTTGAATAGCTACAGAATTGGTATACAAATCGTTTACTTGAGTTGAATTATCAGACCGAATAACATCATAACCCTGAACGGTAACAGTGGCGGAATTATTAGCCCCGGTTTCAATATTCCTATTAGTACCAACAAGATTAAGAATATCAATATCTTTGCTAGGATAGGCAGAAGGTCCCCCATTAAAAGAAAAACTAACACTATCAATATTAGGGTTATATACAGTCTTGTTGACGTATAAACTTACATTTCCAGTTGGAGTTGGAGATAATAAAGCAATATCTTGAAATGAAAGATTAATTAAATTTAATTTATCATTACCAGCATTTTGCTCGACTTTAATCCCTTGAAATTCACCCTTCCCAATAATATTAGGGTCCCCAATTGGTATTGTGATTAAATTATTAAAAGCTTTAATACCATAAGCAAAACCAGTCAATCCGAAAGTACTATCACCCGCAGTTGTTTGAAGCGTCCCAGTAGAATCAATTAAATTTTGAACCGTAACATCACTAGTTCCGTCCTTGCCAAAAATATTAAGCAAATTATTTTGATCAACATAAACAATAGTTTCTGGTCCATTAATTGGGAATCCCAGATAAGTAATTACAACATCATTACCATCACCCCCCTGATAAGTAATAGTATACTTAGCGCCTGATGCGTAAAAGGTATCTCCTTCATTAAGAATTGAATAAGTATTTGTTATTTGATTAGTCAAACCCCGAAACCTATTAAAAATTGGCAAACCAGAAGTTTGATCAACGACAATAAATTTGGTTCCTGGAAGAATATCTACGGCTCTAAATACAGGATAAAGAATGTAATGACCATCAAGTTTTAAATTAGTAGTACTGATAGAATCTTGTGAAGTTCCTGGAACATTCCCTACAAACTCTGGATAATAAGTACCTTTAACTGTAGTAATACTCTGGGAAGAAAATACTTCATTTAATTCTAATGGTATATCAAATTTTAATACACCAAAAGAATCAAAATTCCCTTTTGTATCAAGAAAATTACCTGGTGCTAATGTAGCTCCATTTAACTTAACAGAACCAGAATTTCCTGTAACAAATCCTGTACCACAAACAATAGGTGCAAAAACGACAGAATTTATTAAAGAT
>CAJCCR010000283.1 GCA_903960945.1 uncultured Planctomycetaceae bacterium | reverse complement strand
CCTGCAGGAGCTTATGCCACCCAACTAATTCGGGAAATAACTCAGCAAGATGCAGCCGAAGAACCCGAATGTTAAATGATGTAAAATAGAAATTATGGAACAATAATTCAGGGCCTGACTTTACTCCTTAACTAACTTTTAGAACTTTGAAATATTTTTCTTGATGTATCTCCTTACAAGTGTTTGAATAATTTTACCAGCGTGACAACCTTAGAATTTCAGGATACAAATGGCAAACAAAGTTATTTCGATCGAAGACTGTACTGTTCCCGAAAAAATATTACTTGCTGCAAATCTGCTTGAAGAATCTGGCCAGACGCCTTTTAGTGCCGAAGCCTTGATAGTGATGGCGTGGCAAAAATATCCCCGAACATTTGGCCTCAAGGGCTTTGTGGAATCGTACCCTGACTCCAACAAAATTCTTGCGAGTATCATGGGTGAAAAAGGGTTAGCTCGTAGGGGTTGGCTTGTTAAGACCGGACTAAAAATGTATGCCCTTACCAAAGATGGTCTGGTTGTCGTCAAACGCATCCTTAAAGGCGAAGACAGACCCGCTTCTAGGCAGTCCACCATTCGTACCAATAAAGAAACCGATCGCATTCTTCTTGCCATTATGGATTCGATTGCATTTGAAAAATTCCAAGACGGGCGTAAGCAGGAAGTTGCTTTCACCGATGCTTGCAAATTCTTTTCCATCGTAGATGGCATGAGTGCAGATCAAATTGATGCCAGAATAAATGTGGTTTTAAAATGCCTGCAAAATATGGAGCATCAGATTGGGTTGGGAAATGCTGTTCTTAGCACTGGGCAAAGTGTTGCAATGGTGGATGTTGTACTTGCGATGGAAATACTCAAGCACCTTGAAGATAAATTTTCAAGGCACTTTAATCTGCTGAAAGTTCGCGCAGCGAAATAGTCTGAACTAGGCAGGCTTCTTTTTCTTCATTAGATTTTTAATCCCAAGGCCTGCACCGGTTTTGGGATTTTCTTCAAATCTCATCTGCGAGCTTTCCACATACTCTTCGTTTATTTCAAAGCTTATCCATTTGCGTCCGAGTTTTTGACTAACCGCACCCGTCATGTTGCTTCCTGAAAAAGGATCGAGCACCGTATCACCTGGGCTTGTTAAAAACTGCACAAAAAATTCCGGAAGTGGTTCGGGAAAACGTGCAGGATGAATTGTTAGCCCTTCCTGCCTACACCTCTTGATGTAGGAATCCGCAGACCTGCAATTAGGAATTGAGAGCATGTTCGGAGGAATCGCCCCGCCATTATCCTTCTGGAAGTTGGGCCCTATCTCATGCTGGGATGGCCTCATGGCTGTATCGTATCCATCCCTTAGTAGGCGTTTCATTGATTTACTGTAGGGCTTTAGAACCCTACGGTTATCAGCTTGGGGCTCTTCGGTTTTGGAAAGCCACCAAACCATGTTGACGGCATCTTTCACCCGAGTTCGACGGATAGTTACCCACTCTGCAGGTGTGGGTAATTTGCTGGGATTGTACCAGTAGAATTCCTGCGCCAGATGGAAGCGCTGACATAATTTCAAAATCAATTCGTATTGGAATAAAGAGCGGGTGCCTTTTTTTGGATTCCAAGCACCTGCGAGATCCATCACAAACGAACCGTCAGGTTTTAAGATTCTTTGAATTTCCCAAGCGAAGGGAAGTATCCAATCTACATAGGATGCTGCATCAACATTTCCGTAGGCTTTTTGTCTTCGCAGGGCGAAAGGCGGAGAAGTCAGAACTAAAGAAATGGAGTTATCTTTAACCTTTTTTAAAAGTTCCAGGGCATCCCCAAGGTAACATTTACCAAGCGATGTTTCGTAAGCCGGGGTCAGCCTGCTAATGGACATGCAATAATCCTACGCTAGTCTTCCTTCTTTGCCTGATTTACCAGGCGAGGCTTGAAAAAGAATCAAGCCGGCGCGGGACTATAGCGCTCGCCAAGGAACTGTCTAGTGCGAACTGGATTACCAGTGGGAAATGGGGCCTGAGGGGACTTTGACAGGGCATTCCAGATCGGGCCAATTTGGTTCGGGCCTGATTTTTACGAGTTCTTCAATCTGATTTGCCAAGTCTTCGAAGTGGGCTGGGGATTCCAGTTGCACGAGTTGTTGCTGTATTTGGTGCCCGGGTTTTAATACTCTGCAGTACCAGTTTGCAACTTTACGGAATGCTAGGCAGGAAAACCGTTCGCCCTTATGTTCCACCAACAGCCTAAAGTGCCTGCGCATGAATTGTAATCGATCCATCCATCCCGCATGGGGACAAGGTTCCCCCGTTAAATCCCAAGTTGATAATTGCTGGAATATCCAAGGGTTGAGCAGTGCCCCTCGCCCAATTGCTATTCCTGCACACCCTGTTTTTTCAAACATAGCCTTGGCATCCGAAACCCCTTTGACATCGCCGTTACCAATGATCGGGATTTTTTCTACAGCTTCTACAACGCTTCTTATGCCATCAAGATCTACGCTGCCCGAAAAACCTTGCTCTCTGGTTCTGCCATGAATCGTTATTGCAGCAACACCTATTTTTTCAAATTCACGTGCAAACCATGGCCCAGATAAATTATCTTTGTCCCATCCTAGGCGCATTTTCACCGTGACTGGTATCTTTACCGATTCCACAATTTTCTGAACCAGCGTAGTTGCATTTGACCCTTCGCAAAGCAATGCAGAGCCGCCTCCACTTCTTGTAACTTTTCTCACTGGGCAACCCATGTTGATATCTACGCTGGTTACCCCGTAACCTTCCAGCCATTTTGCAGCAGCTACCATGTCTTCGATCACATGCCCATACAATTGCACAGCAAACGGGCGATCAAAGGTGGAAGTCTGAATAAGATCCATGGTCTTTCTGCAAGTACGAATTAGTGCCTTGGCGTTGACCAGATCGGTGGTTGCATGCCCTAAGCCGCCTAACTCTCTTACAGAGGTACGAAAAGCCAGATTGGTATACCCTGCAAGCGGGGCAAGCCAAAATCTGCTGGGAAGCGTCAGAGATCCTAATTGCATGGTTGCCATTTTAGTTTTAAGAGTTTCCATTAATGAACTTGTTGGGAATGCCTTCTAGGGAACTATCTGCATTTGGCTTCCACAAAACCGAAGCTTCGATTTTTGCGGCTAGCTCAAAGTCTTTCACGGTAATTCCGCCATGGTCATGAGTTTTTAGTTTAACCCAAACCTTACCCCAAGTAATAGCCATATCTGCGTGGTGCCAGGCAGCTTCACAAATAAAGCCTATGTTGTTAACCAGCATGAGGGTGGTCTGCCAGCCTGCGGTGGTGTATTTTCGTTTAAGCCATCC
This sequence comes from uncultured Planctomycetaceae bacterium, assembly GCA_903960945.1. Classification (GTDB taxonomy): domain Bacteria; phylum Planctomycetota; class Planctomycetia; order Gemmatales; family Gemmataceae; genus UBA969. The sequence goes on along the minus strand of CAJCCR010000283.1, from coordinate 219 downwards.
CTCTTCAAGATACCAACCATTTAATGCCCGATTTGCAATTTCTGCAGTAACTTCAGCCTCGGTGAATACTTTGAGTTTGATCTTATCCATGGCATTCCTTGTTTCTAACGGTGGCGCCTGCTTGGTACAAATAAACATTGTATCAATCATTGGCATGAATAGATTAATCCGCCTTGACTGAATAAGCCAATCTTCGGGATACTTTCATACTGGAGGAAT
>CAJCCR010000282.1 GCA_903960945.1 uncultured Planctomycetaceae bacterium | reverse complement strand
GCTGTTTTTAAATCTGTAGGAACTGACTCCTATGAAGTCATTTTTTCGGGTCGCTTTTTCAAAGTTATACCCGTTAGATATAAAGCAACTTTAACATTTTCAGGTAAAGAAGGCGATAAACTTATTATCACTGGAAGCCAGAAGCTACTTGGTTTTGGAACCTTTGAATACAACGCACTTGCTGATGAAGATTCATTTATAGCAAATTATTCGAGCAAAAAAGATAATGGCAGATTTGAACTTTATCGAAGCCGTTAATTTATAATAAATAAGCCCTGCTTGAGTTAATTTCAAGCAGGGCTTTCTTTATAACTAAATTTTTACTTAACAGCTTTTTTCTTATTGTCTTCAACTTGCTTCTTAACATCCACATTTTCTGTATTTACAGTTTTAGCAACTTTTTCAGAAAGCTTTTTCGCTACCAAACCACTTGGATCGCATCCTGGAGCAATCGCAACAATCTTTCCACCCTTTTCAATTAGAAAATTGGTTGGCATCGTTTTAGTATCAAAAACTTTCCAACTATCACCTTTGGTATCGACAGCATAAAGCATGCTAATATTCTTTGCTTTTGCGTAGGTTGCCACCTTAGAATCAGGTTCTTTGAAAATCGCAAGAGAAGTCAAACCAGATTCTTTATAAGCATCATGGATCGCTTGGAAATATGCCAACTCTTGATCGCAACCTGAACAACCACAAGTTAAACGAACAAGAACTGCACCCTTGGCAGTTAAATCCGCCAGGTTAATTTCTTTGCCTGAAGCATCTTTTATTATAAAAGTTGGGGCCTGACCGCCAATTTCAACTTTCTTAGCTGCTACCTTAGTTGGTTCTTCCCCAATAACAGAAAAAACCAAGTTTAAACTTACTATTAAAGACATTATTCGCTTCATTTACAAACCTCTAGGTGGGAACAAATAAAATGATCAATAACACCCTGCATCACTAATATCGTATTAAGCGATAAAAAATACAAGCTTTTTTACTCAAATCCCTTTAAAAGTTTGACTTAAACAAATACTCGTATTAATAAAAATGATTTATGATAGAAACATAGCTTCAATGAACATATTTGAGGAATTAGTTTATGCTATATTTTCGGCTTTTTCTACTATGTTTAATTCTAGCTCTCAACCTTCCGCAATACTTGAAAGCTGCTACAGAAAAACCGCTAAATATTTTAATTCTATACGCAGATGATTGGCGGCATGATACCCTCGGGTGTGCTGGCAATCCAATTGTAAAAACGCCTAATTTAGATTCCTTGGCAAAAAATGGGATAAGGTTTACTCGGAATTGTGTCACGACTTCGATTTGTGGTGTAAGCAGGGCAAATCTTTTAACCGGCCAATGGATGTCGAGGCATGGCAACCAAGCTTTCGCAATGTTTAAAACACCTTGGGAAGAAACTTATCCTGGCCTCCTTAGAAAGAACGGGTACCATGTTGGCCATATAGGCAAATGGCACAATGGAACCTTTCCAAAAGAGAAATATGATTACGGGAAAAGCTATGCAGGTAACCATTGGATCAAGCAAACCAACGGCGAAATGATTCATGTAACAAAAAAAAATGAAGATGATGCGCTAGAATTCCTAAAAACAAAACCAGATGATAAACCCTTTCTTCTTACTGTTTCATTTTTTGCAACCCACGCAGTAGACGGGAACCCAAAACAGTATCTTCCACAACCCAAAAGCATGGAGTTATATAAGGATGTAAAAATCCCGATCCCAGTTACTGCAACTGAAAGCCAATTCAAAAAATTACCACCTTTTATTTCCAATGAAAAAAATGAAGGCAGAAACCGATGGCACTGGCGTTTTGACACACCAGAAAAATACCAAGAATACATGAAAAACTACTATCGTCTTGCAACTGAAGTTGATGATACCAGCGGCAAAATAATAGCAGAACTAGAAAAGCGAAAACTGCTGGATAGTACCCTAGTAATCTTTACCACAGACAATGGGTATTTCCATGGGGAACATGGGTTAGCGGACAAATGGTACCCTTATGAAGAAAGCATACGAGTCCCTTTAATTGTTTTGGATCCAAGAATGCCAAAAAGTAAAGCTGGCAAAATAAATGATGAATTTGTTTTGAATGTCGATCTAGCACCAACAATATTAAACGCTTCAAAAGTAAAACTTCCGCTTACAATGCAAGGGCGAGATTTTGCACCACTTTACCTCGAAGAAAATATTAAAGATTGGAGGCAGGAATTTTTCTATGAACATGCAATCATCAAGAATAAAGATTTCATTCCCGCTTCTGAAGCCTTGGTGAGAAAAGATATGAAATATATATTCTGGCCGGATTTTAACACGGAAGAATTATACGACCTTAAGAACGATCCACTGGAAGAAAACAATCTGATTAAAAGCGAACCGCATCAAGAAGCATTGAAGTTGCTAAGAATTCGATTTAAAGAAATAAAAGCAGATGCCAAGTAAAATATTTTGAAACATTCCCTGTTAAAACAAACCTATTTCGCCCCTACCTTGGCACGAGCAATTGCAAAATCAACAAGTTCTTGCGAATGGAAGAACCCTTCGAAGAAATTATGTCCCTGATCTTTGAGAATGATTAATTTCACGAGGTCTTGTTGGTTCTCCAACTTGTATTGGTTCAAAAACTCTAAAGAATTTTCTTTTAAAGGAACAACTTTATCAACATCCCCGTGAATTAACGCGACAGGGATTTTAGCCTTTGCCAACACATTAATTTTAGAAATTGGATTTAATTCACTCAGTTTACTTTCCAATTCACTTTTACTTAAACCATAAGCGGGGGCCGTTTTATCAATTCCTGGGTAAGTACGAAAATCAAAAACAGGATAAATCCCGATAATTCCGGAAACTTTGGTTGGGTTTTCAATAGCCCAACTTGAAACCCACAAACCGCCCCTGCTCCTCCCGAAAAGACAAGGTTTAGGTGAATATCCTTTTCTCTGAACTAGTTCGTTGTATAGAGCCGTAAAAAGCAGGTTACTTTTGGGCCCGCCATAACCTTCCCCAACATCAATACCTGCAACTGCAACTCCCGCATTAAGAAACTGTTCGTGCATCCATTTTTCATGCTGATCGGGGTATGATGGCAAAGTGGGAGCATAAATAATCCAAGGTTGGGGAGTTGTTCGTTTAGCCTGGTCGGGCAATAAGACAAACGCTGGTCGATCCGCAACAGTGAAAGTTTCACCTGGTAAAATGAGATTTTTCTTTTGCCCGTACGAAACTGAAGTAAATGATAAAAACAAAACCGCTACAAATATCAAACTTTTATAGAACACTTTTAAATCTCCGTGATTGTAAGTTTAAAGCTAATTTTTCTTTTTGATTTCTTTGTTTTCCTTGAATTCTGTCAACAAATAATAATCATCCAAGGTAGATTCAAGAAAAGGCAAATTACGAATACCTGTTTTCAAAACATCGCCTGATTTCCCAGTTACCTTAAAAAGCCCTGCAATAGCTTTTCCATCAGGTTTTATCAAAAGCTTTACAGGGCTAACGGTTTTAGCCGTGACTATAAGTTCCTCTGCAGACCAGCCCTGTGGCAGATCTTGCGCTTTAAAAATAATATCTGCAGAATGGCCTGCAACTCTAGAAAACTTAATTGGCACTTCGACCGGTTTATTATCTTTGGGAGCGAAACTTTCTCCATCAACGGAAAATTCAAAATCGGGATTAATCGGAATAACACTCATTCGATAGTAATAAGTTTCACCACCATGATTGTGTAAATCTGAAATTTTCAGGAATGTTGGCTCACCTGTGGAAGTTACTTCAACAGAAGCATCCCGGCTGGCTGCCCCCTCATCATCTACTCGTTTAAGCTCTTTTCCTAAAGCATCTTTTTGAACTACAAGAGGGTCAAGATCGGAACCGATCGAACGAGCATCTATTTTAAGTTTATATTTGTCACCTTTTTTAAATCTAAGTTCAAAAGAATGATCTTTTTTAACATCCAGACAACCACTGATAATACAAGGTGACTCTAAAAGCATTGAGTGTTTATCTATTGGGAACATCAAAGAAGGATAAGAAGTGCAAAGAACAGATAAGTTCCCAGCGGCCCCTGTTTTAAATATTCTAGTTTCGTTCAGGGTTGGAGAAGCATTCATAGTTATTGCAGCGAATTCTTTAGATAAGTTCCAGCCTTTTAGCTGAAGGCTTTGAGGTTTACCTGTTTGCAAAGACAAAGGAAAAGCATGATCAATGTAAGGTCCTGTAGTAATTGTTAAACGGTAAATATAAGTATCTGCACCCGAAAATCTTATTGTTGTATCTGGCGTAGATGGAAATGCGAAAACACGAATGCGATACGCTCCATCATTGGGCGCGATAAATGCGATAAACGGATCAAGGCCGAATCGATCATGATTTTCGGCTAGAATAAACCCATCAGGCGATAAGATTTGCATTGCTGCGTCCATCGGGGATTCAATGCCATGATTCCCTAAAAGATGAGCAACAATTGTCTGCCCTTTTTTCGCTTCAACCGCAAAAGAATCTGTATCGCCCGCAACGCCAAATTTTCCGTTAATTAGAACCGGTCCAGCCCCAACAGATTGCGGTTTAAGATAAGTGTTATTAGGCTCGACTTCTTCGATTTCAGGAATTGTTCCAACCCAAAAAGCCTTGGGAGCAGAAGTGCCATCTTTATTAAATACTCTGAATAATTTTGGACCGGGAGAAGCTTTTGGATCAATTATAATTGAGGCTTTATTTTTCTCTTTGAACTCAATTTTAATATCTGGAGAATAAACCACGATTTTCGGAGGCCACTCAGGAAAAGTGCCATTCAAATTTACCAAAACCGTAGACCCAATTTGCCCGCCTGAAGGAAAAATATTAGTAATAACTGGAGGTACAGCCCAGCAAGGGTTTTGTAATACTAAAACAACAATTATAAGGTAAAGCCAATGACGCATTACCCCATAAGCTCCTTGATGATTTCAGGATTGCTAACAATATGTGAAGGCCTGCCATTAGGCGCATAAAGAATTTTATCAGGCGCGATGCCCAACTTGGAATATATGGTTGAAGAGAAATGTTCGGGTGTAAGAACTCTTTCGCAAGCTGCATACCCGCGTTTATCAGTGGCACCAACAACTTGGCCACCTGGGGTCCCACCACCAGCCACCATGATGGACATAGCATTTGACCAATGATCGCGGCCACCATCTTTGTTAATTTGTGGAGTGCGACCAAATTCACCCAAAACCAAAACCAATGTGGTTTCAAGCATACCCCGTTGATCAAGATCTTTAACCAATGCAGCAACAGTAGCATCGAAACTAGGTAATCGTTTTTCCAAGGTAGGGAAGATATTGGTGTGATGATCCCAACCGCCATCATTAAGAACAATAAACGGAACCCCAGCTTCAACCAATCTACGAGCAAGTAGGGCTCGTTGGCCAAAATCATTTCTACCATAGGTTTCACGAACAGAATCTGGCTCACGCTGAATATCAAAAGCCGCTTGAGCTTCCGCAGAACGCATGAGGTCAAGCCCTTGTCGGTAATGATCATCCATTGCGGTAGCAGGATCACCAACTTGTTTGTCAGCAAAACGAACAAATTTATCAACAGCCTGACGCATTTCTTCGCGGTTTACTTTTCTTGAGCCATCCAATTCTTTGGGAAGACTGACATCGCGAACTCGAAAATTAGCACTATTAGGGCTGCCATCGACTACAAAGGGGGCATGTCGAGCACCAAGAAAATTAGGCCCGCCTGATCGGGTCATCGAAGGTAAAGAAAAATACGGAGGTAAACCAGGAGGGGCGCCTAATTCTGAAGAAACAACAGAACCCATGCTAGGGTGAAAGCTAACAAAAGCACCACACCCGACAGGAATTCTGGGCGGTGCACCTGTCATCATGTAATGATTACCCGCACCGTGGTTTCCTTGATCATGTTGAACGGAACGAACAATGGCAAGTTTGTCTGCAATGGAAGCAAGCTGAGGAAGATGCTGAGAGTATTGGATACCTGGGATTTTAGTGCTGATAGGTTTAAAAGACCCGCGGATTTCAGTGGGGGCGTCAGGTTTAGGATCAAACATTTCATAATGAGTCGGGCCGCCATCCAACCAAACTAGGATTACGCTTTTTGCTTGCACTTTACGGGTTGCGAGTTCACGAGCTTGCAAAGACGAACAAAAGCCGCCACCTAATAAACCACCTAAACCAAGAATCAGGCCATCGCGTCTTGAAGGCATCTTTTTGGTGAAAGTATTCATAAGAAATTCCTTTTTAGTCGACCAAAACAAATTCGGGAGAATTTATCAAAGCCCAAAGCAAGTCTTCCAAGGTTTGTTTTCTAGGCTGATTTTTACTTTTCGCAAGGGAAATCACACCATCTCGTTCAGCGTTGGTGGGAAACCTACAATAACAACGCAGGTACAAATCTTCAATAGCCAATTCAATACTACCCGAACCAGATGCTAATTTCGAGGCAATTCCGTTATCAGCAATGATTTTGGCCTGAATATTTTTAGCATTCATTAGATGCAAAGCCTGCACTACTGTGGAATCGGAACTACGTTCACATGGCGGATCCTGATTAGGATCAGGCCTGCCAAAGCTGTCTAAAAACTCGGACGCGGATCGAAAAGTCCACATTTCCATAGCTCGTGAACCTTCAGGCATCGCAGGAAAATTCTCTGCAACCCCAGTAACATCGCTAACCATATCCAATAAGACTTCAGCCCTAGGGCGCATTCGGTAATGCCTAGAATGATTACGGATATCACCTTGGTTTCGTTCATTGGGTTTACTGGAAAGCGAATAAGCTTTTGAAGTAACAATCGTATAAAGAAGGTGTTTTACATCGTAGTGATGCTTGCGAAAATCATCCGCCAAGGCATCTAACAAAGCTGGATTCGAAGGCGGATTAGTTGCTCTAAGATCATCAACTGCATCGACTAATCCCCTGCCCATTAAATCGGCCCAAATTCTATTGACTGCAGCTTTTGCAAACAGCGGATTTTCGTCTGAGGTAATCCATGCAGCAAGCGCTTGCCTTGGGTCTTCATCTTCCGTGAATTCCATTATCTTGCCTTTTAAAGGTGCGGGTTTCATCACCTCACCTGTTCGAAGATGCTTGACATCGCCCTTTTTGGCGAGAAAGAACATTTCCTCACTTCCAGAAATGGGAGCTGAAATACCCGTGCCTTTCTTACCAATCCTTCCGAAGAATGCCGCAAAATGATAAAAATCATCTTGGCCGTAAACTTCAAATGGATGGTGATGGCATTTAGCACACTCAAGCCTGATACCTAAAAATAGCCGGCTAATAACGGTGGTAAGTTCATCCGGTTGCCTTTTATCTCGAATTACTACGGATGCACCATCTCGAAAGGTACTACCATCTGCTGTAATAATCTGTTTTGCAAACTGGTCATAAGGAAGGTTTTTACGAAAGCAATCGCGCAACCAAGTATGAAGCACGAAAACCGCTTTCATTCCAACATGAAAAGGGTTTGGCCTTAAAAGATCGGCCCATTTATTAGCCCAAAAATCAGCGTATTCCGGTCGCGAAAGTAAACGCAGTGCAAGCTTTTCTTTTTTGTCGGGGGAAGTTTCTGCCAACCATGATCGCGATTCTTCAGGGGTAGGTAACCTCCCTATAAGATCAAGATAAACCCTTCTTAAATAGGTATGATCCGGGGCCATGGTAGAAGGAGAAAGTCCCAGCTTTACGAACTTATCAGAAAGCAATCGATCGATGTAATGCTGAGAATCAATTCTGGTAGGTAAGTTTACATTTAAAGTTTCAGGCAAAGGCAAAGTAACCAAACAAACGCTAAACTTCTCCATAAAACGAGCCATGATAGCGGCTTCACCAGGAACCGGCCCCGATTGAATCAAACCTTCTGCATCAATTGACGCAAGAACGCTTTCACTAGATTGAAAAGCTGCTAAATGGGTGACATCTTTACTAGTGCCATCGCTGTAGCGCGCTAAAACCCGAACCTGAACCTTGGTTTTGGGAAGCATTTTAACTTCAGAAGGAATTATTTCAATGTTAACAACTTTAAGTTCATCCTGTGTGGATCTAGGTTGGCCACTTTTAATCCACTCCAAAACTTGGGCATAAGCATTACCATCTTCGGGAAGTTTTTTTCCACCCCCATGCGGAACCTGACCGGAAGCCTTTTTCAAAAGCAAACTGTCTTTAGGCGAAGCTGGGAATATCCGTCGACCGCGGGATTCCGAAGTAAGGGCATAGAAATCAAAGTCATTGTCAAACCCTAAAAGCGATAATTGAAAACCATTTTGGCCTCTTTGTTTTCCGTGGCATGGACCAGCATTACATCCATACCTCGTTAAAATTGGCTGAAGATCTTTTTCAAAGGTTACTTTTGACCCCGTATCTGCTTCAGCTATTTTAACAGAAACGAATTGAGCCAAACTTTGGTTGACAACTTCGATTTTCGTTTGGCCGGCTTTGTTAGATATAACCTGACCCTTACTCGAAACACTCACTATGTTGCCATCGGTTGACTTAAAAATACAGTTTGCAGTTACATCTTCGCCTTTGGTATTCAAAACCCTGATTTGAACTTGTTCGCCTGAGCCTTTTAACTCAATTACTGGAGGCTCAATGGTTAAACCATCAGCACCCCAAGCAAAACCTGTGGAACTTATAAATAATGCACATAAAAACGCAAGAGTTAAAAGCATATTGGCTTGTCTCAAGGCGGGACCGAAGGAAAATACTTAACCATAATCCTTATATAAATTTATAACACAAACAAATGCATTTATGAAAAGAAAAAGAATTAAACAAAACACCAATTTAACTAATCGGCATTAAATCCGATTAACTTTAAAACAAGAAATAGCAATATCTGCAAAGAAACCTATTCGTACACTGCTAAAAGCAGTTTAACGAAAAAGATTTTACTTCTTCTTCTTTTTTTGATTCTC
>CAJCCR010000281.1 GCA_903960945.1 uncultured Planctomycetaceae bacterium | reverse complement strand
CTCAGCCCTTATTTCGGTTGGGCTGTTGGAACAGAATACCCCCCCACATTAGATTCCGTTGGGGTGATTCTTTTCACGAAAGATGGAGGAATCAAATGGACAAAAGTTTTGCACACCTCCCTCCCCGGCCTTAACTTCGTAAAGTTTTCTGATGCACAACATGGAATACTTGCTGGCACTTCCACCGATGCGTACCCTGCAGGTTTTTTCTTCACCACCGATGGCGGAAAAAGCTGGAAAAAAGGCGATGGGCCTAAAAATGGAACTTGGTACACTGCGGCCTTAACTGGCAAAGGTTCCGGCTTCTTAGCTGGTAACCACAACTCGCTTGCAAACCTTGCTAATTTCAAATCCCAATTCACTGAAAATTCTGAAATCTCTAATCGCTCTTTTAAATCATCACATAACAACCTAAAAACCATTTTCCTAGTTGGGCAAGGCTCTCAAATACTCGCAAACGACACCTTGGTAAGTAATTCTTGGACAAGTTTAAATACTGGCCTTAGCACTGAATTAGCATCGTGTATTGATTTCAACTCAATCCATGGAACAGGAGACCATCTATGGATTGCAGGTAAACCTGGAACTGTTTTATTTCACAGTAAAGATGCAGGTAAGACATGGGAAATAATTAAAACCAATAATAATGCAACTTTAAACACAGTCTTTTTTATCGATAAAATGAACGGCTGGACGGCAGGAGAATTCGGAACCATCCTTGCAACTAAGGATGGCGGAAAAACCTGGGAAATTCAAAAACGTGGAGCTTCTCAGGCAAAAACCCTTGTCATACAAACAGGGCTAAAAGATGTCTCACCAGAAATTTCTGCATTCCTCGGACTTGATAAAAAAAACATTGTTTGCAACCTCAACATTACTTCTATTCTAAACCCCAACAACCATGCCTACCCCTCACAAGAAGACAGCCTCGCATTCCACCTAAGAAAAGCTGGTACAGCAACCATAGAGAACTACTGGCATTTCCCACTCGTTCTTATCGAAGCAAACGATACTCCACAAAAAATCTTGGAGAACTGGGATCGTTACAACAACAATAAGGCAGGCGACCAGCTCCTCCGTATGCTTTCTCTCACCATTCGATCCACAAAACCAGACCTTATAGTTCTTTGTTCTCAAGAACAAACACAAAAAGAAGCCCTTTATCAGGTACTTAAACACGCAGTAGTTCAGGCAAATGAAATGGCAAATTCTGCAACTGCTTTTGAGGAACAAACTACCACGCTTGCTCTTGCGCCTTGGAAAGCAAAACAAATTATCCATCAAGAATTTCATGGAAAAAGCCTATGCAATCTGAATCTTAGCGAACCTTTATCATCGCTTGAAAGCAGCCTCATTGATTACGCAGACCCTTTAAGATTTTCATTAAAGATCGAACCAAACACTAACACCATGTGCAGTTTCTCACCCGTTAACCCGAAAGAAACACCGAGAAATTATCTCCAAGATTTCGAAGAAGGCCTGACTGGTATCAACAAAAGAACTGAAGGGACAAATGCCGAATTAAGCAAAGAAAAATTAGCTGCAATCAGATCAAGCACCTTGCTAAGAAAAATATCCCAGTCACCTTTGGATCCAAACTCCGACCCATCCATCCTGCTTTCTAAAATGCAAGCCATGGTGGCGGGATTGGAAGATGAGCAAGCTGCAAGGCTTTTGTCTAACATAGGTATCTTGTTTTTTAAAAACGGCCAATGGAGCGCCTCGAGAGAAGTCTTCAAATTAATCATCACAAATTATCCTGCATCACAATCCGCAGCAGATGCAATTAAATGGCTGATATTCCATGACAGTAGCACGGAAACAAGAAGAAGGCACGAACTAGGCCAGTTCATCTCATTACTAAAACATGAAGTAGGAAAGCCAGGAACTGAAACGCTTAAACCTGCTATTTTTGTGGACAAATTTGCCCCCCCCGCCCCAGCACCTTCGACCCAACCAGCAAATGGTAAAAGGCCCAATGACTCTAAGAAAGTCACTGTAAAAACCCCAGAAATACCCGTGATGACAACCAATCATTCAGGCGAAGTTCAAACACTAAATAACCCTGCAGAAGCTAAAGCCTGGTTTGAATATAGCTTAAGCCTAGAAAAGACACTTACAGCATTTGGACCGTTGGCAGCAAAAGACCCAAGGCTTTTTTTCTCTTCACAAGCAGCGAAAAGAAATCTAGGCAAAATAGAAGAGGCTAAAACCGCCCTTGAAGAGTTTGTTGGTTCTGCCCCACCGGGGGCATGGAAACAAAACGCACTTGCGGAATTATGGATCATGGAAAGAAGGGGCACACCTCCCAAAGAAGTACTTACATGCAAACTTACCGATTCAAAACCAATTCTTGACGGCAAACTCAACGATGAATGTTGGAAAACAGCCAAGGCAGTCAAACTAATTGATTGGTCAGGAATTTCTGCGAAAGAAAATTACACAGAATTCAAAACCATGTATGATGCAGAGTTCTTGTATATAAGCGCAATCTGCACATCTAAAAACCCAACCCCAATTAAAAATAAGGCATCACCTACAAGAGACTTGCCATTAAAAAGCAAAGATCAGATTTATTTCCAAATCGATTTAGATCGGGATTATACAACTTGCTATCAATTCCAGATTGATTCTTTAGGGAATGTAATAGACGATTGCTGGGGAGACCTATCTTGGAACCCAAAGTGGTTCTTTGCAACCGAAAACACGGAAACAGGATGGACATTCGAAGCTGCCATCCCAATGGGAATGATTTCAAGTTCGTCTGCAACATCCGGAAAATCTTGGGCCATGAACTTTGGTAGGACGATCCAAAACCAAGGTGTCCAAACATGGTCTTCACCAGCAAAAATGCCCGATTCTAACGATACTCTTGAAGGCATGGGCCTAATGTTTTTTTTAAATCAAGATGCTAATGCAATTCCAGGAACCGGCAAAGCTAAGGGTAACCCTGCACCTTAATCAACTTGTATTTTCGCTTTCCCGATAAAAGCCTGCAAGCTTGCAATTGGTGCCAGAGATTCAATCTCGTTGTATGTATGATGCGAAATTTTAATGTGATCTGCCCCAACAAATCCGAACCCTATGGTACCATCCAGCGCAACCCATCTGCCACGAACATGTGCCTCCGTCCACATGTGAAAGCCAAACATTGGCTCACCGTTTTTTTCGACATAAAGTAAGCCATGCGCAATTCTGCTGGGAATCCCTTCAGACCTACATAATGCAGCCAAAATAATGGCAGCATGCCTACAATCCCCACGGGGATTCTTGGCGATTTCGGATGCGCATGTAAAAGGCGCCTGATTATCAAACATCATTCTGCGCCTAACCAATTTCTCCAAAAGCACCGCTTTTCGCCAAGGGTCAATCTCCAAAAAATTAACTTCGCGTGAATAATTCTTGATCGCGGGATTATCCCAATCGATGTACTTAGACGGCGCCATTTCTTCAGCACTCGGGGCAGCACTCGCAGGGACATCATCAGGTAAGCGAAACGCCCTGACCTCAAGAATAAAAGCGTCATTCGTTTTTTTTACGATCTTTTGCCTTTCATCCTCAACCAAAGGGCTTTCACCCTGCAAACCAAGGACAGTTATCATATAAGAAGCACTTATTGAAGACCTTGCAGCGGGTAGACGCCTGTTAATCGGAATAAAAGAAGCTTTACCTATATCGAACATCTGCTTGGGCGAACGATTCGGAACAAAAGCAGATTTAGAACGAACCAGACTGATATCGCCTAGGCCATCCATTTCAGTTTCTGAAAACAACACCATCTGATTTTGATCCAGAAAATAGAGGGTTTTAGGCAACTGCAACGAAAGATTGCCTGCAATTATTTTTCTGGGAGACATAAGAACAGTCCAAGCAACGGGATCTTTAGAATCATTAGGCGTTTTTTTTGTCGCAACAACATCATAAGTAACAAACCTATTAACGACTGCTTGATAACAATCAAATTGAAGATGTTCATCATGAGTCCATTTTTTGCCACTAATCATTTGTTCTTTACCTAAGGGGCCAAAGCCATCGATATCCCAGGGTATCGTTCTTTCGCTGTTATTTTCGACCCAAATTCGAAAGGTAGTGCCATCTCTTTGACCGGATAATTCCAAAGTTTGCTTAGGACCCTGAAATTGCTTCATGGAGATACGCTGTACGGTTCCAATTAAATCCATTTCTTGCGATTCGATCATGCGCAGGGAAACAATCGAGCCAAACCGTTGAAGAGTAAGATTGGTCTCTTTCTGCAATCTGTTACCGATTTTCTTGCCATTTTTTTCAATAGGTTGGGAAGAAACAGCCACAAAACCGAGTTGACTCTCTGCCTTGTAGACCTCCTCCCGGTACCCATTAGGAATCATGCTGACTAATGGCAGGGGTTCTGGTTTTGCGTTTTGTAGAGATAATAGGAGAGTAAAAGTTAAAACCAAGCTGGTGTTCATAAGCGGGTTCTTTCATGAAAAAACATCACACTTTCTGCATCGAATATCTAAGGAAAGGCCTTGCGAGAGGAATTGAATTTTTTGCGTTTTACTTGATTAATACTGAATCATTTACCAAGTTGAATGGTTAATCTGATCAGTTAAAAACAACCCAAAAAGCAAAATGGGAAGGATGGAGCGATTGATCTTTTGATGGTTTAGGAAAGACAAGTAAATATTTAGGATTATTACCTTTTATTCAACCCGATTTATCTTCTTTTCTCTGTTTAATGAAAATGCATTCAAGAAAAAAATATTAATAATAAATTGAACCTTTGGTTTCTGGCATTCGTAGTGTTTGCATCATATGTTTGTGTGTTCAGTGAGTTCCTAAATTCCCATCTGACCTGGAACTTGTTGAACTGGATCCCGTGTAGTTTTTAAGAAGAAAGCATAATCATGTCTAACCGCTTTGCTTTTTCCCAGGCAGCTTATCCTGCAGAGGAATTAAATGTTTCTTTCTCGAATGGATACCGCAAAACAGTTTTCACCGACTCCCTGACCCAGCAAGATATCCCGATGCTGGCTGTTAGTGTCTCCAAGGAGCATGTTTTTGACATTTTCCTGCAACTAACCGACCTCTTGGGTAACACGGTCGATGTTATCCTCGAATCGAGCCATGGTTCGAAAGTTTCGAAGCATATCGATTTACACAGGGAAGAAATCGACCTGCCCATTTTGCAAAGCTACTTGCAAGAATATGAGGAAGCGATTTCAAATGATGGTTGCTCGGGAATTGCTGTAATGGCAAAGGGCAAACCCATGGAAGTCCAATTCGATGAACACAAAGTCATCGTTGTTTACGCGCAAAACATCGCTGATTTCGAAAGAGTTCTGCAATTAAACCACATTCGCAGGAATGATACCCTTCCCGTGGTTAACGATTTCGAACACTTTCATTCCACCAGCGATGAATACGAAGATCAGTTCAACCAACTGACCGGAATCCTTGGATGTGCAGAACCTGCAGAATCCAATAGCTGGTAAGCTTGCTACTCGACGCAAGCAAGCACATATGGCCCCTTGGGTATGACAGCGATACGCGCTGAGGGGCCATACTCTTGTAAGCTTTCAGCAATTGCCTGTTCAACCGAATCAATCGGAGTTACATGGCATTTATTTAGAACTGAGTGCTCTAAACCCTTGGAATAAACTTTGACTTTACATTTTTCAACAACCTTGGCGAATTCTTCTAACTGCCATTGATCCATGACAAAATAATCGGTTTCAAGGATACGTTTTTTAAATGCCTTGATGTCAGGGTTTTCGCTAAGCACCTGCTGAAATTCAGGGCTTCCAAGGCCTTCAGTCAAGCTTGCAACAAGGATGATTGTTCCACCCTTTTTAATAATGGGCAATGCCCCCATCAAACCTTTAACAGCTTGATACCAAGTAATATCCAGTGGGTAACCAGCACAACTAGTAAGTACGATATCCACGGGTTCTTTAATTGGAACCCTAACAACTTGCCTCACAAAGGAAACCCCTGCTTCCCAAGCTTTGATCATGTCGCCTGCGCCAGCCCAGGTAATCTGCCTGTTTCCATCCACGCAAACATTGACGATAAAATCGCAGCCACTCATTAAGGCAATGTAAGTGTTTTCTTCATGAACAGGATTCCCTTCGACAATTCCACAATCAGCGTTAGGATGTTCAAGGAATTTAGGCCCGTGCCAAACCTTGACGGTTTCGATGCCCGCAATGCCCGGGCAAATAACTTTTCTACCCCCGCTGTATCCAGCCATCAAATGAGGCTCGATTAGCCCGGTTGTAATCTTAAGTTCTGCCCTAATATAGCGGGAATCAATGTAAACAGGGACGCCCTTGGGGGTAATGCCAAGGTAATCATGTTCGGAAGTTTCTTTCCCATGATGATTTTCTACCCGGTAATTGTTGGCAATATCTTCGCCCACCAATTCAACCAGTTCCTCCCCTTCATTGGGTCGATGCAATCCAGTTGCAATAAGAATGGTGATGCCACTGCGGGGAACCCCTGCTTCTTCAATGGTTTTGAGAATTTGCGGTAAAATCACCTTATTTGGTACAGGCCGGGTAATATCACAGATTAAAATACAAGCAGTTTTTTTACCTTTGGCAATCTCAGCCAAGGGCTTGGAGCCTATTGGATTCGCTAAAGCATCGGAAATAGCCTGAGACTGATTAGCTAGCGGAATTGCGTTTTTAATCTCCAAAGGGCCAATAACCTTATCATTTGGAAGATCAACCATAAGGCCCGTTTTACCATAATCCATCTTTATGCGCATGTTAACCCTTTGTCAGGTAATGAGATAAATATTTTTTGCTATGCAAATACCTTGTCAATATAGACAAATATCATTATATTTAAGTAATGGCAAAAGGG
>CAJCCR010000280.1 GCA_903960945.1 uncultured Planctomycetaceae bacterium | reverse complement strand
TTTTATTGGCTTGATGCGGGGCGTAATCATCGGAGTAAAATTGTCCGATGATGTTGCGGTTAGGCCTTGGAGAAAGAAAGATGAGTTGGCAATCCGGGCAGCGGATTAATTGAGAGTGAGATTGCTCGTGGCTTGGATTGGGTTTGAGGTTTAAAAAAACAAAACCCCGGTTGCATTGGCAACCAGGGCAATTTGTTTTCTCCCAGTCAGCAGTAAGATCGAGGCTCATTTACCTTCGGTATACCTGCTTAAGTATTCACCGGTGCGAGTATCAATTGCGATAAGTTCGCCAATACCAATGAAAGGGGGTACAGTGATTTTAAGGCCGGTTTCTAGGATTGCTGGCTTGAATTGAGCAGCAGCCGTTGCGCCTTTTAATGCAGGGTCAGTTTCGACCACTTTAAGGTGCACGGTTGGAGGTAATTCAAGTGAAATGGGCTTTGCTTCGAAGAAAGTCACATGCACGATATCGTTTTCTTTGAGATAATAAATCTGGTCGCCTACCCAGTCTTTATGCAGTGGGGTTTGCTCGAATGATTCTTGATCCATGAAGATAAAATCATCGCCATCGCGGTATAGATACTGTGCTTCCCTTTTATCAAGGTATGCCTGTTCTACTTTGTCTTGGGGGCGAACCCGACTTTGCAAAGTGTTGCCATTGCTGATGTTCTTAAGCTTCAAGCTAAGAATAGAGCGCAAGTTACCAGGGGTATTAAGATCGCGATCAATCACTTGGAAGAGTTGACCACCTTCGCCCACGATAACCATACCTTTTCGAACCTGACTATAATCAATTGATGACACATGAACCTCCAGACAAATAAAACATAAAAAACGCTGGGATATAATATTACAGTCAACTTACCATCAAATTAGGGTAACGTGAAGGGGTATAAGAAGATAATCATGTTTAAAATCTATTTTTGTGCCTGCATGTCCGACAGGGAAAAATCGATTTTTTGATCCCTTGGGTTGGAATCAGGCATGATGGTTGCGGAGAATTTCTTTGTTGTGGGTGGTGCGAACTCCAAGCGGGTGATCTCCCAAGTTTCTGCATCGATCTCTTTTTCGGAAACCTGCCAATTTGGAATCCAGACTTTAAAATCATGCTTCCCCTGAGGAAGATTTGCAATTTCAAAGGCTCCATCTTTGTCGCATCGGGTTGCATAGGGGTGGGTTAATACGAAAAGGTGGGATCGCATCCAGAATTGGCCGGTGCCAGTGGTTAAAGTTGTAACACCGGGTTTTGTAAACACCCTATGAACCGGTTTATTTTTGTTAGACAAAGGAATGCTGAAAAAGGCATTACCCCGGGCTCGGATCGAATAGAAAAAATCTTGCTTGTTGACAAAATTAACCCCGTCTCCCAGCATTACGAAACCAACGGGAGAAGAAGTACCATCTTGGTTGACTTGCATTTGGAAATTGTCGGTTTCCACCTCTACAGGTGCGAAACTGACTTTATTAAGGTCGTTTGTTTCGGGAGCATCCAAAAAGACGACAGCGTGTTCAATACCTTTGTTACTAGGGTTTATTTTGGGTGCGTTGGGGTTGGCCCATGCAAGCCTTGGTTTGCTAGCGTGTTCGCTTAAAGGACTGATTGGGCCGTTGAAGCCCTCGATAATAGGGGTTGGCCCAGACCAGAAAACCTGCCCTCTGACGCTTCCTTTGTTTAGTTCTTCTTTGGGCTTCAAGGAATTAGAAAATATGGTAGTTTGGGGGGTACTTGTTGTCTTGCTTTTTTCGCTGCAAGCCATGCCAGAAGCTAAGCTTGCTATTGATAGGCACATTAGTGAGGCTTTGAAAAGCGATCTAAAGGCACAATTGTTTTGCGCGTTTGCGAGTTCACTTTTTTCTTTGGAGTATGCCATGCCTGCCACCATTGCCAAGGGGTATCGGGTTCATTTAGTATCAGAATCGCCTACAGTGCCCTGTTCCTGCGGAGAAAGCACCCGGGTTTTAACTCGCCCCGATGGTTTAGTTTGTAACTTTCATGTCACTTTTATCCAAGATTCGGTCAAGCATTACCACAAGGAATGTACAGAGGTTTACTATATTTTAGAGGGTAAAGGCAAGATGGAATTGAACGATGATACCATTGCGGTAGAGCCTGGAATGGTAATTTACATCGAACCGAACACAAAACATAGGCTTTGGAGCTTAGAGGGCGTGCGCACCATAGTTCTTGGTATACCGGCCTGGAACCCTGAGGATGAGTATTACGATTGTTAATCCCCCTCGTTTTGGCCCCAGCGCTTTTGCAGGTTGTGATCAACGCCTAATTGATCGCAAATTCGAGCTACGATAAAATCTACGATATCATCCACCGAAGTGGGCTTATGGTAAAAACCGGGCATGGCGGGCAAAATAACAGCTCCTGTCTCTGTGCAGGTGATCATGTTGCGTAGGTGTACTAAATGCAAGGGGGTTTCCCTCGGTACAATCACCAATTTTCTGCGTTCTTTTAAATGAACATTTGCTGCCCGGGTGATTAAATTGTCTGAAATCCCTGATGCTATCGCACCCATCGTTCCCATGCTACAGGGGCAAATGACCATTCCCCCTGTTAAAAAAGATCCGCTGGCGATGCCCGATCCGAAATCACGGTAATTGTGATAAGTAAATCTGCTTGAGAGAATTGGCGTCCAAAATTGACCGAAAAACTTTGACGGATTAAACTTGTCTGGGTCAATTTTTCTGCCACATTCTGTTCCTATCACTTCTACTGCGGATGGACTTAGGGTAAAGTGTATGTGCTTTCCGGCTTGAAGGAGTACTTCAAGCAGCCGAATTCCATAGGGGGCACCGCTGGCGCCTGTCATTGCGATTACGATATCTTCAATTGCCATGATTTAGTACCTTGGAAATTCAGGAATAATTCGAACCAATAGAAATTAGAATCCTCTTCATTATGATAGATCCCAATAAAGTCCTTATTACCATAGAAAAAGCAATTCTTGCATTTAAAAATACTCCGGGGAGGTCTGGCAGGGTGCTTCGTCTTGCTAGTGCTTCGGAAGTTATTGTGGTGGGGGATTTGCATGGTAGGGTGGATCACCTCAAAAAAGCCTTTACTTTAGCCGATTTAAAAGCCAATCCTAAGCGAACGCTTATTGTTCAGGAATTAATCCACGGTACGACAATCCATGCGGATGGGTCGGATAATTCCCATCTGGTTTTAGACATGGTTGCATCATTAAAGTGTCAGTTTCCCAATCAGATTCATTATTTATTGGGAAATCATGAACTATCGCAAGTAACAAATAGGCAGATTTCCAAGAATAATATCGATTTGAATCAGTTGTTTGATCAAGGAGTTGCGTTTGCGTACCCTTCAGCGGTTAATGAAATAATGGCAGCATATAAGAACTTGATAAGTGTGATACCAGCAATGATTTTGTTACCCAATCAGGTTTGCATTAGCCATAGTTTGCCTGATAAGACGAAGTTAGAAAGTTTCGACCCGAAAAAGCTTGAGTTGGTTCCCGAGCAGGAGTCGGACCTTTTTCCTGGTGGTAATGTGCATTCATTGGTTTGGGGCAGGGATACCAGCCTTGAAAATGCGGAAAACTTCCTAAATAAGGTTCATTGTAAATGGTTGGTGACAGGACATATTCCTTGTAATCACGGATTTGATTACACTAATTCCAAGCAGATTATTTTGGATGCGCATTTTGATAATGCTGCGGGTTATTGCAGGCTTCCTGCGGATCAAGAAATAACTGGCGAAGTGTTTTTAAAGAGTGGCGGACTTTTGTAGAATTTGAACCCGTTGGGATTTTAAGATGTCTAGTACCCCGCAAAAAAAAATGCCTGCAACTCCCAGAGAAGCCCTTGGCTCAACCATTTGGGAAACAGTAATTGCAGGGGAAAAAGAATTCACGATCGGCCGGCCTTCCGAAACCGATAAAATGCTTGCCCATCCAGATGTACTTAACGATATTACTTACAATGAAAACATGCCCTACTGGGCTGAAATATGGCCTTCTGCCCGGATGCTTGCCAAGTTTTTGATGAAAGAACAATTTACCCCCAATCAGAAAACCTTGGAAATAGGATGTGGCTTGGGGCTTGTTGGTGTGGTCGGGCTTCACAAGGGCTTGAATGTTACTTTTTCAGATTATGATGCCACTGCACTGGAGTTTGCTGCTGAAAATGCCAGGGCTAATGGGTTTGAAAATTTCACCACCATGCAAATCGATTGGCGAAACGTGCCCGATGATTTAAGCTTCCCACTGATTCTTGCATCAGATTTGGTTTACGAGCCCGGTAATGTAGACCCGTTGTTAAAAATGATCGCCAAGGTTTTAGCGCCTGATGGCTTGTGCCTGATGACCGATCAAGATCGGATTCCATCCCAATTGCTAAAAGAAACGCTTGATAATTCGGGATTTGTTTACACCACTCAGGTATTAAAGGCTGGATTGCCCGGGGGCATCAGGCACAAAGGGACACTTTACACCATTCGAAAAAGGTGAAAGTGCTTCGCATTTTATATTTTTCACGCTAACATGATGTTTGAGTGTGTGTTTCCTTGGAGATGCCTATGAAAAAGATAATCCTGATGGCTGGTTTCCTGCTTGCAGTTGCGTACACATCTGCTGCAGAAGTTTCGGTAAAGACAATTAAGTATTCAGACTTAACCTCGCTGGTTCGAGCCAATCAGGGGAAGGTTATTTTGGTTGATTTCTGGCGCCATGACTGAGTCCCTTGTAAAAAGGAATTTCCGCATCTGGTTCAGATGCATCAGAAATTCTCAAATCAGGGGTTCATGCTGGTGACAGTGCATTTAAACATGGCTGTAGATAAGGGTTTAATGGGTGGGGTAGAAAAAGCCACGCTGCCTTTTTTGCAAAAGATGAAAGCAGACTTTGTGAATTTGATTCTTGATGAACCCGAATCAGTGTGGATGTCGAAGTTGGATGGTGTTTATGTCCCTGCACTGTTTCTATTCAACAAGCAGAATCGAATCGTTCAAAAGTTAGATAATGTTGATGATCAAGACAAACTAGAAAAACAAATACAGGAATTGTTGAGTAAACCTTGAGCGAAAAACCTCCCATTCAACCTGGTTCCAAATCCGTGATTAAGGATGATGTTGCAACAGCAATGGGAAAAATCCCCAGTGGCCTGTTCATCCTTTCTCACCTTGACGATACAGGCGCAGATGATTTTATGCTGGCAAGTTGGGTGCAGCAGTGTTCTTTTTCACCCCTGATGGTGAACATCGCGATTCGTTCTGAGCGCAGTATACTTTCGCAGTTGGTGCCGGGCAAAATCTTTAATCTTCATATCATTAAGGAAGGGCAAAACCAGATGGTTGGCAAGTTTGCCAAGCTTGTTTCTGGTGCTGATCAATTGAAAGATTTGAACCTACAAAGAGAGCCCAACCTGCCTGTTGTTCTTCTAGATACTTGTGCGGTTTTGCAATGTAAAGCTGCGGGTGTTCTTAATGCGGGTGATCATCAGTTGCTGATTGCTGAAGTGGTTTCAGGCACAATGCTTGCCGGGGGCGACCCCATGGTTCATGTGCGCAAGAATGCCCGGAATTATTAATGTTTCGGGTGTGGTATTCAAACCTTTAGTTTTTGGAATGATTGCATGAAAAGGCTTTTGGATAGTTTGAAAAACATCGTTGGTGCAGATGCCATCATTACTGCTGCAAGCGAATTGATGGTTTACGAGTGTGATGGTTTTACGATTGAAAAAAACCGGCCCGATGTCGTTGTTTTCCCAACCACCACCGAGCAAGTTTCGAAGATTGTCGATGCCTGCAATTATTTTAAAGTACCTTTTCTCCCAAGAGGGGCGGGCACTAGCCTTGCGGGCGGTTGCCTACCTGTGGGCGGTGGCGTTGTAATCTCGCTTGCTCGTATGAAAAAGATCTTTGATGTAGATTATAGAAACCGCTGCGCTTTGATTGAGGCGGGCGTTATCAACCTTTGGCTAACCAACCACCTTAAGCCACAGGGTTACCACTTTGCTCCAGATCCTTCCAGCCAAGGGGCTTGCACCATCGGGGGCAATGTCGCGACCAATTCGGGCGGCCCTCATACCCTAAAGTATGGCGTGACGGTTAATCACATCATGGGCGTGGAACTTGTATTGCCTGATGGCGAAATCATTAACACTGGTGGCCCGCTTGAAGATAATCCTGGCTATGATCTTACAGGCGTGATCGTTGGCTCTGAAGGGACTTTTGGCGTTGCAGTGAAATCATGGGTTAGGATCACTCGTAACCCCGATTCTTATCGCACCTTGTTAGGTGTTTTCAATAGTGTTGATGACGCCACCAATACTATTAGCGAAATAATCGGTGCGGGCATTGTTCCTGCTGCACTTGAAATGCTCGATCAAATGATTCTTGGAGCACTTGAAGATGCCTTCCATTTTGGTTTTCCTCTTGATGCGGGCGCAATTCTCATCATGGAAGTCGATGGATTAGAAGCGGGGATTGATACCGAAGCAGAACGAATTACTCAGATTGCTCTAAAGCATGGCGCACGTGAGGTTCGCAAAGCTGACACCGATGCCAAGCGTACCTTACTGTGGAAAGCCCGTAAGCAGGCCTTTGGCGCAGTAGGCAGGCTCGCATCCAGTTTTTGTACCCAGGATGGCGTTGTCCCTCGAAGCAAGTTGCCTCATATCCTTCGGGAAATTCAGCGCATTGGGCTTAAGTATGATCTCAAAATTTGTAATGTGTTTCATGCAGGGGATGGCAATATTCATCCCATTCTGCTTTTTGATGAACGGTTTCCTGATCAAGTAACACGGGTTCTCGCTGCCAGTGGCGAAATCCTTGACGAATGCATTAGGGTGGGCGGTAGTGTCACCGGCGAGCATGGTATCGGTGTCGAAAAAATCGATTTTATGTCCAAGCTTTTTACGCCTGATGATCTTGCAATGATGATCAGGCTACGGAACGCATTCAACCCAACGAATAATTGCAGCCCACACAAAATGTTGCCCACTGCGGGCGCCTGTATTGAAGCTTCCAAAGCCGGTAGAATGGCTGCAATGTAGTAACGGAGGATCTTTCCTTGTCTTTTTCTGATTCGTTAAATCCGCTCGATGGTTTTCAGCACAAGCATCCTTCCGATGTTCTTGAAGCATGCGAAATCATCAAGCAGTCTGCTGCCAACTTGGATGCCATCGTTCCCTCTGGGTCTGGTTCCAAAATGAATATTGGTTATGCTCCTTCTCGCAAGGGCGTAGTGCTTGGTACAAAAAATCTTAACAAGGTGATTGATTACCCTGCCCGTGATATGACTGTTACCGTGCAGGCCGGTATCCTTATTAAAGATTTGAAGGAGATGCTTGGGAAAGAAAATCAAAGGCTTCCTATCGATGATCCTTATCCTGCTAATTCTTCTCTTGGTGGTTTACTTGCTACGAATACTTCTGGGCCCAGGCGATTTGGTTGGGGCACCTTACGTGATTATGTGATTGGTATTTCGATTCTTAATGATGAAGGCGTAGAAACCAAAGCGGGTGGCAGGGTTGTTAAAAATGTTGCTGGCTACGATTTCTGCAAGCTTCACACGGGCGCTTTGGGAACTCTTGGAGTTATTTCCCAGGTTACT
This sequence comes from uncultured Planctomycetaceae bacterium, assembly GCA_903960945.1. GTDB lineage: Bacteria > Planctomycetota > Planctomycetia > Gemmatales > Gemmataceae > UBA969. The sequence goes on along the minus strand of CAJCCR010000280.1, from coordinate 3,515 downwards.
CTTAAAGTAAAACCCAACCCGGAAACTTCAGCTTTTCTTTTGCTCACATTGAATCATGCTAATGTTGAATCTGTTTTAGATCGGATTCATAACACCAAGACCAGGCCCGTTGCAGTTGAGTTGCTTAATAAAACCGCTTTGCAACATCCTCTCTTTAAGCATCTTGCTGTTACTTCTGACTACGGTGTTTTTATTGGTTTTGAGCACAGTACCGAAGCAGTGAAATGGCAAACCGAAACACTTGCAAACGAACTCGCTGATGTTCCCAACAGCAAGTTGGAGATCATCAATGCGCCTTCTGATTCTGCATTATGGCAGGCTCTAGGAGAGTTTCAAGCTGCTCGGATTTCTGGTTGCCCTCTGACTTTTAAAGCAAACATTCCTTCCGCCAAGGTTGCTTCTTGGTGTGCATTGGCAACTGAAACTGTTCCTGGTGTTTTGCTTCAGGCACATGCAGGGTCGGGGATTGTTTTCGGACACATCCCAGAAGGCATATCTAAGCAAGTGGCATTTAACTCTGTTGATACGCTTTTACAAAAGGCGGTTCGGTATCAGGGTAATTTGGTGCTCCCTTACTGCCTGCCCGAGTGGAAAGCAGACTTTCCGGTTTGGGGCCAAACCCGGCCTGATGTTAAAGTCATGCGTAAAGTTAAAGAATCTCTAGATCCTAAAGCACTATTTAACCCCGGACGATTTGTTGATCGTATTTAATTAATAGGTTCAAAATATAATCTTATGAATACACATACACATAGCGTTTCTAAACCAATTCCTAAAGATCCCCTTGCCCTTCATGTTCTCTCCGGAGAAAAGGGCTTTGGAACGAATGTTGATTATGAAACTTTCATGGACTGCGTGCACTGCGGTCTTTGTTTAGGCTCTTGCCCTACCTATGTCGAAACAGGCGATGAAAATGATAGCCCTCGAGGGCGCATCTATCTTTGGCGCGCTGTAACCGATGGCAGAACCGAACTCACTCCTGAAGTTCGTAAGCACATGGATCTTTGTTTGGAATGCATGGCGTGCGAAACCGCCTGCCCATCGGGTGTTAAGTATGGCAAAATCATTTCTTCTTACAAACACGATATGACCCGGGTTCTTCCACCTGCGCCCACCGTCAACGCATTGCAGCGCTGGATGCTTTTCAACCTTACTCCCTATGCAAAGCGCATGAAGCTTGCACTATTGCCTGTTCGTATTTTGCAAAAATTCGGTCTGATGTGGCTGCTTAGATTAGCTGGAAACTTGTTGCCTAAGTCACTGCGATTGCTCAACGAAATTGTTCCTGATATGGAACCTCATTATGGTGAATTCCCTGAGGTACTTCCTGCAAAGGGCGTTAAAAGAGCGCGTGTTGGTTTGATTTTAGGCTGTGCTGCGGATGCATTTCTTCCTCAGGCCAATCTTGCAACGGCAAGGGTTCTTCAAGAAAATGGCTGCGAGGTTTGGATTCCTAAAACCCAAGGATGTTGCGCTGCTTTGCACCATCATGCAGGCCTAGATAACGAAGCTAAGAAGTTTGCTGCAGCAAACTGTGTTGCCTTTGCTGATGGCTTGACAGATGGACCAAATAAGCTTGATGCAATCGTTAATAATGCCGGTGGTTGTGGCCCGGTACTTAAAGAGTATGGGCATCTATTGCATGGCACCCCATTCGAAAAACAAGGTGAAGCTTTTGGCTCTAAGGTTAAAGATATTCACGAGTTCCTGATGGAACTTGGCCCTGTTGCCCCTACGCATGAGGTGCCTTTAAAAGCGACTTATCATGATGCTTGTGGTTTAAGCCATGCTCAGAAAATCCGTAATCCCCCTAGGCAATTAATGGGCATGATCAAAGGCCTTAAACTTGTGCCCCTTCTCGAAAACGAACACTGCTGTGGTGCTGCAGGCAGTTACAACATCACCCAACCTGAGATGTCGAAAGCATTGGGCGAACGCAAGGCAAAGAATATCATTGCGACGGGTGCTCGTGCTATTTTCACTGCAAATGTTGGCTGCCTTTTGCAGGTGGATCGGTATCTGCGAGAAAACAAACCTTCGGTGTGGGTGGCCCACCCCATGGAAGTTCTCTGGGCTGCTTATAGCGGCCAATTTTCCTCAAGGCTTAAAGCTGCAATAAAACCGTACGAAAAGGATTAAGCATGAGTTTCCACGGCATCATCCCTCCCCTTGCTACTCCATTTAAAGATAACGAAGATCTCGATATTGAGCGCCTAAAGTGGTTTATAGAACAGCAGATTGAGGCTGGGGTTCATGGCATATTTGTGCTTGGAACCAACAGCGAGTTTTATGCCATGGATGAGGCTGAAAAACAGCAGGTTATTGCTGTTGCTGTAGAGCAGGTGAGAAAAAGGGTACCGGTTTTTGCAGGCACGGGCGCTGAAACCACCCGCGAAGCAGAACGACTTACCAAAATGGCTCAGAAGGAAGGCGTTGATGGCGTTTCAGTTATCACTCCTTACTTTATTATGCCCAATCAAAACGAAATTCATGACCATTATAAACGCATTGCGGAATCCACTAATCTGCCCGTTTTGCTTTACAGTAACCCGGTCACCTGTGGTGGATTAAAGATCGATCCTGATACTTGTGGCAGACTTGCCAAAATCAAAAACATCGTGGGTATTAAAGATTCTAGTGGCGATTTGCAAACCACGATTGAAATCCTCAGGGCTGTTCCTTCTGATTTTGTGGTGATGCAAGGTCGCGACACTCTGATTTTTTCCGCATTGCAAATGGGTGCTCGTGGAGCTGTTCCTGCGACTTGCAACATTGCACCGAAGTTGCTGGTCGAAATCTATGAGAAATTCAAAAAGGGTGATATCGAAGGTTCTAAGGCTGCACAGGCCAAGCTTCATCCTCTTCGAATGGCTTTGACTCTTGGCACTGCGCCAGGTGGTGTTAAATCAGCTCTTAGGGAACTTGGGCGCTCCATTGGGCCTTGCAGATCTCCTGTCGCTTTGGTTGGTGCAGATAAAATCCCCAAGCTTAAAGAAGCACTTGCTGCTGCAGGTTTGCTATAAGCTTTACACGAAAGTTATAAGCCGTTGCTTAACCCAGAAACTGGGAGTAGTAAGCTGTTGTAAATCGTGGGTGAGCCAGCTTTTTAGGAATGACAAGCTCATCAGGTTTCAGCCATTGTGTCTGGATGGGCGAGGGCTTTCCCCCCAAAGTTTTAATCGCTAGGCTGTTGTACTCTTTTGCAAACATCTGCCACTTGGGGTCAGTTGGGTTTGAAAAAAGGGGATCAAAAGAAAAAGAGACACCTGGGCCACTTGAATAGAGCCCATAAGGTTTCTTTTTCGATTCCGGACGATTTAAGAAGTACAACGCCCATGTATTTGGCACAAATGAATGCTTCTCTTCGAAGGCTTTTGTGAATGCGTAAGATTGCGAAATGACCGCTTTAATTTTGGCCAGATCATGTTCGTAATACTGGAAATCCACGCGGTTTTCATTTGCACTTGGTCTCCAATACTCATTCACCATATCCGCCCTAGAGTAAGTTATTTCCT
>CAJCCR010000279.1 GCA_903960945.1 uncultured Planctomycetaceae bacterium | reverse complement strand
GCTTTGTAATCCATCCACCAGCGTTTGCGTTCCTGCTTGCGGATTTTACCATTGGCTTCGAAGGGCCTAGGTGCCCGCTGTTCGGGGCCACTGGTAAGCACTTTCAAAGGATTATGATTTTGCCTGCGTAGACCGCGATCGATGTTGTCCATTGCTGGATGGCTTTCGATTTCACGGTCGATACGGAGCATATGCCTTTCAAAAGTTTCAAGTGAAAACGGGTCGTTGCGAATTAGTTCGACGCATGAGTTATCCCAGCAGGCATGCACAACCCTTAAGTCTTCTCTTTCTAAAGCTACGGGAAGCTTTTTGAAAAAGTGTACCATCTCTTCGCGCTCGGTAAGATTAACTGCGACTTGGGGATGAATGGTGGAAGTATTATCGAGCGATTCGGTTTTGCCAAAGATCCAGGCATTGCCCTGTTTGTTTAATCCACGGAGAATATTCATTTCATGGTTACCCAGAATACACTGGGCAACGCCTGCTTGCATTAGACTTTGAACTTTGCGGACGACTCCAGGGCTATCGGGGCCTCGATCAACCAAATCACCAACAAATGCCAAGCTTCGGCCTTGGGGATGGCCTGTTGCTGTATAGCCCAAATGCGCCAGCAATGCGTTTAATGCTTCTGCTTCGCCATGCACATCCCCGATGATATCAATGGGGCCTGTGGGCAGCTTTTGGATCAGGGGTGTATCAGTATCAGGCCTGCTCAACAAAGGCTCCTAAGTTTCAATCAAGAATAGACTTGTAATATAAGAAATGATATCGAATGAATGGGGTATAGGTCAAAGCTTGGTTTGAATAATGGTCAAAAAGTTGTCAAAGAGTGCTTTTCCCTTCATAAAAATAATTTTCACTTTTTTTGGGATGAAAACCCTTTTCAGGCGATATTCTCTTTGAATGAAACTTGAAGAACTGCAACTCTTTCTGGAACAACATGAAAAATGCCTAATTCTTTACGCTAGGCAATGGTGTAACACCCCCGAAGATGTGGTGCAGGAAGCACTTATGGAGTTGGTTCGAAAGCAATTAGATCCCATGCAAAATACTGCGTGGGTTTACATCGTGGTGCGAAATAAAGCGGTCTCTGTAGCTAGGCGTTCTACTAAACAAAAGCCCATGGCCGGCCAAGATTGTGAACCTTGGTTTGAATCCAATACGGGCGATGCAATTGATGCCCATGCTGCCCAGCTTCACCTTCAAGAATTGGATGAACCTATACGAGAGGTTATGGTTCTAAAACTTTGGGGCGGGCTTTCATTTGAAGAAATCGCACCCCTAGCACAATGCTCTAAGAGCGAGGCACATCGCAGGTATCAACAAGGGCTTGAACTTTTACGAAAAAAGATGGGGCTACTATGAACAACGATTTTGAAAATAAACTTTCGGCACTGACCCCTACAAGCCAAAGCATCAATCGTGATGCCTTGTTCTTTGAACTAGGGAAACAACAAAAGAAACCCAACCGTCAAGTAAGCGCATTTCTTGCAGGTGCAATTGCAGCTTCTTTTCCTTGGTTCCTTTTAACCCAAGTGCAGTCACAAAAAATCGAGACTTCCCCATCACCCAGTGAGCCAACGGTGGTATTGCTCGAGCCTGCAAAATCAGAACCCTATAGTCTTCTTGAGTATCGTAAAGTATTCGAGGCAACAAACGATCTGCCTTCATTGCATTATGTTGAAGCAAGCGCACAGGTTGAAACCCTTTCCGATCTTCAAAAAGAATTTTCGCTTTATCATCAATAACTTTTTCTACCGGCAATATTAAGTAATCGATATGGGCCTTTTGCAAGGAAGTGTTTTAATGGCTATCAAACTTATTAAAGATCATTCTTCTCAACCTTCAGAGTCGGGCATTAAGTTTATTTACAACAAATCTTTTAATACGAGCAAAGCATTAAAGCTTTACCATCCTTCGGATTTCCCTTCTTTCGATTTTTCCGATTCGTATATGCCTGATGATTACACAAAGGATATCTCAAGAAGGATGCACTATGCTGGCTTTCGTTTTTTCAATGAACTCAATAATTCCCGCAAAAACTATTGGGAAAAAGCTTATTTTGAACTGAGGAATTTTGTTTTTGAGGGTAACCGTAAATTGGTTTTTAAAGCGGTCAACAAATGGGCTCCCATGCGTTTCATGGCCGATGACAACTCAAGCAACTGTAATATTGTTTTGATACAGTCAGTAGCAGCTTTTAATCCTTGGAAAGGAATAACATTCAGCACCTATGCTTTCACCTGCCTAATGCGTGCTTTATCAAGACTTAATTATAAGTATATTGCAGAAAAAATGGTACAGTATGATTCCTTAGATCATTTGTTTGGTAACAATTTTGATGTATCTGGGAGTTTTACAGTACCAGCTTCTCACACTACTTCACTTGCTGTGCTTGACACCTATTTTTCCAAAGATTGTGATATATTGGATGAAAGAGAAAAATTGATCCTTTCAGAACTATTCGGATTAGGTGACAAACCCCTTACAAGTTTGGAAGAAGTAGGTACACTTCTTAAACTTTCAAAAGAACGTGTAAGGCAAATCCAGTTTATTGCTCTGGAGAAACTTCGTAAAGTTTTAATTCCTAACAATGTGGTTTAATACAAACAGTATACTCAATCCAATTTAACATCCTCGTTTGCAACCATTAGAATCAGGGAGCGTATCATGCACATTCTTTTCAAAACCTCTTTTTTGGTATTAAGCCAGCTTTTGATAACTACTGCCAATGCGCAATTAGCCCCCGAGGCAAAACCAAATGCCAACACTCCGGTGTATAAACTTAAAATCAAACCCAAAGCAGAGCCTAGTCCCGCTTTGCGATACACCCTTTATCCTGAAGTTAGAACCCAGGTAAATGGGAATGCAGCTCAAGGGTATTACCGTGCATTTAGCCCGGACTGGATGAGTTACCGCAATGAAAAGGAATACTCAAAGAAGCAAGACAAATGGCTTTCCATTTCCTTGAAGGAACTTGATGAAAAAGAAATCCACATCCCTCAGGAAATGTTAACGCAGTTGCATGAATCAGCTTTAAAAACTTATTGTGATTGGGATATGCTTGCCAAGCTTCGCAAGGATGGCATTTCAATGCTTCTTCCGGATTTGCAAGGGATGCGTGAGTTTTCTAAGGCGTTGTCCATTGATTGCAGGGTGCAATTAAAAAAAGGGGAAATCGAAAAGGCGCTTGCAGATATCAGAACCGGCCTTACCCTTTCGCGTCATCTGGGCGAAGGTCCAACATTGATTCAAGGATTAGTTGCGGTAGCCGCAGGCACGATGATGTTACCAAGGATTGATGAACTGATCACCCATGAAAAAGCACCTAACCTTTACTGGGCATTGACCACGCTGCCTCAACCGTTGGTGAATTTCAGTACCGGTTTGGGTGGTGAAGTTCTCATGATTGATAATCTATTCCCCGGAATGCGGGACATGCTTTATTCAGGGAAAGTGAAACCAATTTCACAAGAGGATATCCAAAAGGTATTCCCGTTACTCGAGCAGATCAATGGCGGGTCGGATAATACAAGTTCCTTAAAACAAATGGTTGTTCAAGCTGCTTTGGTTCTGAATATTGATGCTGCAAAGAAGGCGCTTCTAGACCACGGCATCACTGAACCCATGCTTACCAATATCACGCACTTGCAGATAATCTTAATGGCGGAAGTTTTGCACTACGATAAAACCTACCAGAACATGATTAAATGGAACAGTATTCCTTATCCAGTTGCAAGGAAGCGCATTAAGGAATTAGATGCAAGTATTAAGAAGCCTGAACCTTCGGTGTTGTCGCCTTTGCCCTTGGGAACATTTTCTGCGATGATTCTTCCTGCAGTTAGCAGGGTGATGGAAGCTAGCCCAAAAATGGAAAGAAGAATTGCAGCGCTTCGAATTATTGAAGCTATTCGCATGCAAGCTGCGTTTGATAAAGCTTGGCCCGATTCTCTCGAAAAAATAACCATTGTTCCAGTGCCTGCAGATCCCTTTACAGGTAAAGCTTTTACCTTCAAGAAAGAAGGTAAGAAGATTACAATTACTGCAGTGGTACCTGAAGGAGAAAAACCTTCAGCCCACAATAACTTCACCTATGAGTTGGAACTCGAGGATTAAACGATGGCTTTGCTGGGTGCGTAAATATCATTCAGAGCCGGAAGTGTTAGCAACGGTGGAACCAATGCGTTGTTACTAAGGTCTGGCCAGTAAAACATGTCAAGTAAATGCATGTATTGCGACTGCGATTGCCCTGAAAGGGCTAAATAAGATAGCCCAGGGCAACGCCCTGGGTACCGTGTCAAAAAACCAAGCCCTGAAAGGGCGAAAGGCGTTTTTAAACCATTGCGCCCTTTCAGGGCTTGGTTATTAGGGGATTGGTTACCCGGGGTTGCGCTCCGCTTCCACCCCGGGCTATCTCATTTCACCCCTTCGGGGTTTAAGAGCCGAATTGATTTGCCCCGCTTTCTTTTCCCATTTCTTTTCGCGAGGGGGGAAAGGCAAATTCACACCAACAAGCATGAAGCGCAAGCGAAGAAAGAATCTCAATGAGAGGCGCTGACACTTCCGGACTAAGAAATTGTGGGTAATTGAAAGATATGAAGATGGTATAATAAACCTAGTAAGGAGTGGGATTATGACAGCAGAAGTATTAGCGACAGTTGAAAATGGACTTTTAAAGCCTGATGCTGCACTTCCATTCCCAGATCAAACCCGTGTCAAGTTGACAATTGAAACGGTGGCTCCCGAATGTTCCTCTCTTGAAGCATGGAATCGATTGCAACAAATCATTCACCAGAACCCCATTGCTGGAATAGCGGAAAAGTTCTCCCGCAAAGAATTACATGAATGCGATTGATACTAATATTTTCGCCTATCTATTCGACTCAAGCGCACAGATCCCTTTAACGGTAAAGCTTTTGCCTTCAAGAAAGAAGGTAAGAAGATTACAATAACTGCAGTGGTACCTGAAGGAGAAAAACCTTCAGCCCACAATAACTTCACCTATGAGTTGGAACTCGAGGATTAAACGATGGCTTTGCAGATTATGATGGTGGCTTTGGGCTGCGCACTTGG
>CAJCCR010000278.1 GCA_903960945.1 uncultured Planctomycetaceae bacterium | reverse complement strand
AAATCGAAGAATCATTATTCGAAAGAGTTTTTTCTATAGTACTGTTTTGATTAAAATAAAATTCCTTGTGGGAATTCAAGTCGATCAGGAAGCACATCTTTCCCTTTTTTCTTCCATTGCACAATTGTTTTAAACTCATTCCGAACATCTTTGAGGAATCTATATTCTTTCATTGTTGCTGCGATTGTTTGTATTTTGTAATATTATCAACCATATGTAATTGTAAGTTTGCCTATTTGAAAAAACAAATTATGCAGAATGGAAATAAGCGTTAGGGATTAAAGAGGTTTTAAAAAAGAACGCCTTTGCTTGAAATCAACAAAATTCGCATGTGTGATGGTAACGAAACATTGAAAATACAAGTGGATTGTTTCATTTCCTAGTCTAGGAGCAAACCGAGGAGCAAACAGGTAGAAATTACCATATTCTTTAGTAGAAAAATAACCATTGCACCGCTTTACGAATTGGGGTAAAAATTCATCTGAAGAGATGCATTTTGGATGCGATCCAGATGGGATTATTTGCTCCTTGTCTGCATTGTTTTGGCAATTGTTGGATTTAGAAAAACGAATTCTGATCTAGAAGAGCCAAAGTAGTGAATTGATCAAATCCAGATGTACTTTTCCATTGCCATTAAATGCATTCTGAAGCCATTTTAATGGGGTTTAAAGGGCAAGACCTAACATTGCCTTCGGATCCCTTGTTAATGGCTTAAAAATGCAATCAGGAAGAGTCTTAAAAGCTCATCTTAATTGCGTTTAGAGTCGTTTGATAGCAATTAAAAATGGATTTTTAGCTGATTCGATGGGCGTAAAGGTTAATAGGTCGATTTAAGGGCTAAAATTTAAGAGCCACCTGTGGAATTCGAATCCACGACCTACGCTTTACGAAAGCGTCGCTCTACCAGCTGAGCTAAGGCGGCAATGTTCTTAAGATAAATAAGAAAAGCCTTTCAGGCAATAGAGGCCTGAAAGACTTTTCTGGTTCAACCCAACCGCTAATTCTCTTTTTTCTCTTCAGGTTCACCTTTTTTGCCTTCTTCCTTGGCAGCATCTTCTTTGTTAACGGGTACTCCCTTAGGATTAGGCTTGGTGGTAAAGACTGGATTGGGATTAGGCCCCATTTCGAAATAATTCTTAGGTACCCTGAAACCCGACATCTCAAGGTATTTTCTCAAATCAACAGAAATTACACCATTTTCTTTTGCAGAAAGGCGCATTTCGTTGATTGATTTGGTGAGAAGGTTCATTCTTTCATTAATAACGCCTCGGGGCGCTTTTAAGGAATCGATTCCATCACCAATAATAAGAAGATCAGTCTTTGGTGAGATACCTGGTGTGTTTCTAATTTCCAAAGTTGCAGGATCAAGAAAAGCATCAACCAAAACGCCTTGTCTTTCAAGTTGGGTAATCAATTCGTAGATCTGATCTTTGCCATCACCAGTAAGGTCAACGATACCCATAATTGCAATTCGTTTTCTTGAATTAGGGTTCCAAGTCGGGTTGTAAAGAACATCACCCTTAAGTATCGGGTTCTTATTTGTATCTTTGACAGTCAAAATTTTACATTGGGAGAGATGTTCGCCAACTATATTAATTACTTCTAATGTTCCTTTGATTTCAGGAACTGGCCGTCCATCCGTCCCTATTCCATGAATGCTGAAGGTATCTTGTGGATTGACTCGATCGCCATGGCCTATGTTGATGTAGGGTAAAGCTCCCGTGCGATCGATGCTAACGATTTTGTAATCGGGCCGAATGTTTTTCCCAAGGTCATTATTTTTAGTTTTGTTAAGAACAAGTTGGTCAGCCAAGGCTGTAATTTCTAGCTCTTTGTCTTTTGATTTCTTTTCGAGTTTGGCAATTTTTTCAGTAAACTCCTCATTTTCACGATTACGTTCAGTTTTTTCGGCAGTTAAAGCCTTGGTTAAATCGTCTTTTTGTTTTCTAAGTTGGTCCCTTAAATTCGAAAATTCAGAAAACTCTTTTTTT
>CAJCCR010000277.1 GCA_903960945.1 uncultured Planctomycetaceae bacterium | reverse complement strand
ACAGCCTTATCTGTACTAAGGTTTTTCAAAAACAAAGGCTCAAAGTCATCATCGCTGATCTTGAACCCTGCCGGAATCAACGAAAAAGCCAGCAACCTTAAATCACTTTCATTCTTGCCATCACCTGCAAGCGAACCGACAGATTGCGCAACCATTGCAAACTTGGCAACACTTAACCTCAGCGATTTAAGAGCCTTCAAAGATTCCAGCACCATCGATTTATCTTGGGAACTCAAAGCTATTAAAATCGAATTCACCCACGATTCAGGTGCATCTTTTACGCCTGAAGATGCCATGGTTCGTAGAGCCATTTTTCGAATTGCGGGCTTTGTCGTTTCCTTGGATACCAAATCTGCAAGTATGCTGGCAATCAATGGCGCCTGATGCAGACTTCCCAACCGATTAAACAAATCAACTATGGCGGGATCATTTTCATTGGTTTTATCAAGTGCTGTTTGCAAATGGGGTGCAAGGGCGTTGCCCCATTCGCCATGCCTTGAAACGATCCACCATGCAGAATTGCGCAATGATTTATCAGGCGAATTCAAATCTTCCAACAACCATTCCACCTTTAACTTTTCAGGTTTCCCCATCTCCAAGGCGTGAAGGCAAACCTTTCTTACATTTGGATTCTTACTTGCAAGGCCTTCTACAACAGAATCAAAATCTTGGATTTCATAAAGCGCATAAGTAAGGGCGTGGGAAAGGACCCGATCGGTTGTTTTTTCTGCAACACTGAGAATCAACGGAATAGCTTGTTCATCCTTTGTACGGCCTGCTATCTCTGCAGCCAACCTTTGTTCGGGTGGCGTGGAATTCTTCAATAAAGAATGGAGTTCATTTTGGTGAGCATTACTGCGATGCAGAGATAAAGCATTCAATGCCGCAAGCCTAACCTTTTGTGAAGGGTCATTTAAACTAACTTTCAAAGCAAGCAATGCACTTGGAGTTCCCAACTTACACAGCGCCCAAACAGAAGCAATTCTTGCATCAATCTTGTTTTCGGGAACATTCGCATTCAAAATTTCTTCAATGGCAGCATCCCCTTTTAATGCAAGGGCATCGGCTGCTTTTCGCCTTACTACAAAGCGTTCATCGGAAAGCATTTGCACTAACTTGTTTGCCGTGTTGGTTTTAAAATCCACTTTGATTCCATTGGGGTCAGCTATATTTGGGGCATCTGTTTTCCGAATACGATAAATTGCACCTCGAACATCGGGCTTCACTAACCCAGGTTGAGAAGTCGGGCAGCACAACTTGTACCAACCACCTGTATCGATCACTAAAAGTGATCCATCAGCATCTTCAATTACATCTGTGGGATGAAAATCAATCTGGTCCGAGACAAGAAAATCCGAATCTTTGGAAGCAAGGCCAGCACCTTGATACTCAAGCTGATGCCTGGTGATTTTTCGCATGTTGAACGAACAGGCAAATAGGTTGCCTTTATAATCATTGCCAAACGTATTGGATTCATAGGCATGCAAACCACAAGGTGCACCTGCGCCCAAATGGCTAAGCACCGGCATGACTTCGGGTGAAGTCCAGGGGTGGAGACTTAATACGCCATGAACTTTCCCGTAAATGCCACCATAAACAGCATGAATCAATCCATCACGAAGCCCATTAGCTGGGTTTTGAAAAAAAGTCGTGGTAAAAATTCTTTCACCCGAAGAAGTAAAAGTAACATCAACGGGATTATCCATGCCTCCGGTCATCACATGCTCAAAAGAAGAACCATCAGGCTT
>CAJCCR010000276.1 GCA_903960945.1 uncultured Planctomycetaceae bacterium | reverse complement strand
GATTGCATTCAGAAAACTTTCAACTGACGACCAAGCTATCGTAAAAGCAAACGCACTCCTTGCACTTCTTCAAGAAAAAGACAAAAAAGCGATTGGGTTACTGATAACCTTATTACCTGAATTAAAAACCAATCAATTGATGCCGATTGCAGGGCTACTTAACGAATTGATTCAAGACCAAGCATCCGAAAAGGAACTTGCGAAAGAAAAACCTTCTGCGGTAGAACTGCAAAAACTATTTGCTTCCGCATGGAAGAGCAAAAACGCCTCAACTAACCTAAATACATATACTTCCAATCAATTACAACCTAAGCGCATCCTTGCGTCTCTTGCAGAACCCAACCTGAGTGGAAAAATTTGCTCCCTCAATCCAGATGGTTCCGTTAGCGAACTTTTTCGCACCAATTCTTACGCTGACCTAGCTTGTGCAATCAATCACACCCTGTTTTTCTTAATGGAACGATCTAGGGGCCACGTGATCATCAACAACATTGGCGAAATTTACGAAAGAAGCGACCCGCTAATATCCACTTTTGGACTTGATACAGATGGCTTAGGAAAGAAGTTTATTCTGAATCGAAAAAATCTTTTAGTCCTCGATTACACCAACAAAATTATAGAAAGTATTGAGGTCAATAATGATTGCCTGGCGGGCACCCGCTTAATCAATGGCGACTATGCAATTGTTTTCAAGGATAAATCTTTGATTATTCTTGATGGAAAAAACCTTAAGAAGGAAAAAACAAAGATTTCATTAGGGGTGATTGAACCAACCCGCACCATTCTTGGTTATCAGATTCAAGGAACCCGATCGGGTTCGATTTTAATACCTGAATTCGGAGGCAAAGCGATCAATGAGTATGATCCTACAGGCAAATTGCTGAAAACCATTAAATTTAACATAAACGCTGGAAATTCCACTATTTATGGCCCAACTTTAACCATGAATACCAATGGCAATTTTTTAATAGGTACCCGACTAGGGCAAACTGTCACAGAGTTGAACATGGAAGGCAAAGAAATAAGAAACTGGGCCCTAGATTCTAAATTACACCGCATTTTTTCCCAACATTTGCGAATTATTTGGCCCGACTAACTATTTTATAACCAATAGGGGCTTGATTTCTTCCACGAAAATACCATACTTAAATTAGCTTCGCTGGAGTGGTGGAATTGGCAGACACACCATCTTGAGGGGGTGGCGCCCGTAAGGGTATGTGGGTTCAAGTCCCACCTTCAGCACTGTTATTTTAGTAAGCCCGTTTTTAAACCCCTCGCTTTTCACATTCATTTCGCTTATTATTTTCGGCATACAGATTTTTGGTTTCCCTCTATTACTGGATTTATCTCCATGCTAATTCATGCCATAAAATCCTTTATAGTTTCTTTGACCCTAGCATTGCTGGCAACATCGACAGGCTTTGCTCAGGAAAACCGACAAGCCGATGTTATTTATGGCAGAAAATACGGCCTTGCCCTGACCATGGATTTTTTCAAGCCAACGGTAAAATCGAATCGCGCCGCCATCGTGATGATAGTTAGCGGTGGATGGTTCTCTAGCCCTGAAGCAATTAACCCAAAATCCACTAATCCGTTTACAAGCCGTGGCTATCATGTATTCGCGGTGGTACATGGCAGCCAACCAAAATTTACCATTCCTGAAGCGATTGAAGACCTTCATCGTGCAACTAAATTCATCAGATCCAAAGCAAAAGAGTATGACATTGATCCAGAAAAAATTGGGATCTCAGGTGGCTCTGCAGGCGGGCATCTTTCATTAATGATGGGAGTTGCAGGCAAAAAGGGTGGCGAATTAAATCCAAAGGACCCAGTTCAAGGATTTGCAAGCGGAGCTAACGCTGTCGCCTGCTTCTTTCCACCAACCGATTTTCTTAACTGGGGTGAAGAAGGAAAAGAACAATTGGGCAGGGGCCCACAAGCAATCCCAAACATAGTTGCGCCATTTGATTTTGTAGTTTTCAATCAGCAAAAAAAACAATTCGAACCAGTCGAAGACATAATGGAGAGAAGAAAAATCGGTGCTGCTATTTCCCCTATCACTCACATCAACAAACAATCTGCACCATCTTTGATCATTCATGGCGACCAAGACAAACTAGTTTCTATTCAACAAGCTGAATCATTTGTAAAAAAAATGAAAGAAGCTGGCGCAATTGCGGAGCTAGACACCCGAAAAGGGGCAGGCCATGGCTGGGCTAATATGGACAAAGATCTTGAGAAATTCGCAGATTGGTTTGATCTGTACCTATTAAACAAAGCGAAGTGATAACCTCTAAAGTTATCACTTCGTTATTCAACTAATCAATCTTGAATAATTGTTAGCCAACAAAAACCCCGCCTGTGAACAACGGGTCGTAGGCATAGAAATTATACAACTGGCCTTTCTGATACCTAAACACTTTAACTTCAGGTCCGCCATTGGTGTAAGGTGCGGTTACAATTTCAGCTAGACCATCGTTGTCGATATCAGCCATTACTACTGACAAGCCACCTGCAAAGTTAATATCGTAAGCAAAGAAGGTGTCGATCAAGCTAGTTCCAGATCCGTTAAACACCTTAACATGGGGGCCGCCACCAGGGCCTGCTGCGACAACAATATCGCCTACAATATCGCCGTTGTAATCTCCCGCACCAACAAAGACACCTCGGTTAATACCAGGATCAAAAGCGAAGAAACTTGCAAGTACAACCTGCGTGCCTTGCGAAAGTTGGAAACCGCTGACTGCAAGAACATGAGGGCCACCACCAGGGCCTGCACCAACCACCACATCAGAATAACCATCGCCATTTACATCACCCGAAGCAACACTAATGCCCCCGGTAAAGGCTGGATTGTAAGCAAAGAAACTGGCAATGTTGGAATAATTCTGGCCGCTAAAGACTTGAACATGGGGGCCGCCACCTTGGCCTGCACCAGTGATGATATCTGCATAGCCATCGCCATTCACATCACCCACCGCAACGAATATGCCGTCATCAAAGGCTGCATTGTAAGCATAGAAACTATGGGTAAGTTGCAAACTGGTTCCATCATAAACATTGACCTGAGGGCCGCCCCCTGGGCCTGCTGCTACAACAACATCATTAACACCATCGCCGGTGACATCGCCCGAAGCTACGCGCACACCACCCATAAAAGATGGAGCAAACGCAAAGAATTTCGTCGTTTCTTGAGTTAAAAGATTGTAGACATTTATTTGCGGGCCGCCGCCTTCGTTCGTACCGGTAACTATCAAGTTGCTGGTTGCGGTAACAGCCTGATAAATCGTTCCTGTTGAGGAAGAAAAATACCTAGTGTTGGAACCATTGGGCGAACCAAGATAGTTTGCAGTAATCGTATGACGACCACCTGCCAAAGTACTAGTTGAATAGGTTGCAACATTATTGCTAACAGCGACCGGGGCACCCAATGCAACACCATTATCAAAGAATTGAACCAATCCAATCGTGGACTCTGCAGGAATAATCGGATTAGTTACACTTGCTGTAAAAGTAATGGTAGCAAGCCTATCTGCAGGATTTCTTGAGGAAACCAGCCCAAGGGTGGTCATAGCCGTTGTTAAAATCTGCTGATTAAATATTGGAGAAAAAGCACTGCCATTTACATTGCTATCGCCAAGGTACAAAGCATCAATCGTATGAAAACCAGTTGTGCTTATGGAAGTAAGCAATGTCGCAGTAGTTGCACCTGTAGTTGGATCAGTAACGGTGGCACTAATGGTTTGCAAAGGCTGAATGACGCCATCGATTCGGAAGAGAACCTGACCGGTTGCAGAACCCCCTGCGTATTGAGGCGTTACAGTTGCAGTAACGGTCAAGGGCAGATCAGTACCATAAATCTGGCTATTCGTTGTGACAGCAATGCTGGAACTCGATTTGTTAACGCTTTGGGCAATGATATTAGAATCACTGTCGCCAAAAATCCCCTGGCCAACAAATGTGGAAGTAATCACATGAGGTGAACCATTTACACTTAATGTGGTAGTGGTAAAGGTCGCAACGCCATTAACCACAGGAACTTGCCCGATAGAAACCCCTTGGTCGAAGTAAGTTACGGTACCACTTGTGACCGTTCCTGTTACTGCTGAAATGGTAGAGGTAAAGGTAACAGATTCCCCATACTGGGTAAGATTATCAACATCGCTCGAGGTCAATATATTTGTGGTTAGTACACCGACACAAGTCAAAGTTACATCATTGCCAGTTCCACCAACATAAGAAATACGATAAGAAACGCTATTACCCGTAGTATCAAGAACCGTAATTAAAGAACCTTCAGCCTGTCCATTAAATGTACCAACCACAGGGTCTGACCCATCATTGTTGATGATGGTATAACTTGTACCGCGAGCGATTGGTGCAAAATTCAAGTTTACATCAAGCACAGGTCGCCCCGAAAGGTTTACATTTCCATTAACCGCAAGTTGATCATATGCTGTGCCTGCAACCGTGCCTGATGTATTTAGGTCAAAGGAAAAGACACCGACAGAACTTTGCGCAATAATTCCAGAGGTGGTAAGAACTGCAACATTGGAAGTTTGGGTTCCAGGGGTTACCGTACCGTTTTGGCCAGCGGTCATGTTTAAATCACCAATCCGACCATTACCTGTAAGGGCACCGCTGGTGTTAACAAATACCGGTACATTATCTTGGCCAAGTTGGTAAACAATTCCTGAACCAACCACAGTGCTTTTGTGAGTATTGCCGCTACCCGAAATAATCAAATCGCCTGCACCCGTTTTTTGCAATGTGGAAGAGCCGCCACTAATATTACCTGAAAGAGTAAGAGTGTCTGTATCAACCCCAACATAAGCAACTTGGCTAGTTCCAGAAAGGTTAATGTTTCCTGCCCAAGTATTATTGCCACTAATACTTCGAAGTGCCCCTGCGCCTGAAACACCTGCACCATCAAGATTCAAGGTGCGATTGGAGATGGAAAGTTTCCCTGCGGTGCCACCATCTAAAGCAAGGGTTGCGGAGTTGACAGGTACTGAGGCAGAAACAGTAACTTGGCTGCTACCAGAAGCACCTGCACCTAAGTTCCCTGGTGCCTGAACGATCAAAGTTCCTTCTTGGACCAAAATAGGAAGAGTTAAGCTATTTTGGGAAGTAGAAAGAATAACTGTTCCTGCACCATTTTTAACCAACTGGTTGTTTGGTTGTGTTGAGGAAGTCTGAACCGTTACAGTAGGAGCAGTTGTATAGCCCGTACCGCCATTTGTTACTGTAATTGCGGTTATTACTCCATTAACTACAGTAGCTGTAGCTGTTGCGCCATTACCACCTCCCCCAGTTATACTCACCGTGGGTACAGAAACGTATCCACTGCCACCAGAATTTACTGGAATTGAAGTTAAAACGCCAGTTGCCGAAATTACGGGCGTGCCTAGATTTACTGGTGTTTTATTAGCTCCTGAAGATTGAGTAATTTGCCCACTAACAATAAGCTCGCTTCCAATGCCTACGCCAACTGATGCTGTCCCAGCAACCGAGATTGTGCCACTCCAAGTATTTTGGCCAATGCTTTGCAAAGCACCAAAACCATTGTAACCAGTTCCTTGAATTGTCACATTATTTTTTATATCGAGCCCAAAGCCTTCAACTTGGATTGACCCTGCACCAGATAGTGCAGGAAGTGCTGGCGATAATTGCTGGGTAACATTAATGCTGGTTGCATTACCAAGCGCACCATTATTCTTAAGAATTAAATTTCCATTACTTACCAACCAACTTCCCTGGAAAGTCGAGGTGTTATCATTTTCTAAAATTAGATCCATAGCCCCACGTTTCGCTAGCTGAACACCTGGGGCAGAAATTGTAATCGTGGGCGTGATTATAATAGGCGGGGGAGCGATAGTTATTGTTGGTGTAGCGCTATAACCAGTACCGCCATTTGTCACTGTTATTGCAGTCACAACCCCATTCTTTAAAGTTGCAGTGGCGGTAGCCCCAGTACCACTTGCATCAGTAATAGTAACTAATGGAGAAGTCAAATAACCGCTTGATCCAGACAACACTGGAATTGTAACAATTCTGCCAAGCGCAATTGTAGGTGTGCCAGCGGTTGCGCCGCTGTAACCACTCCCCCCATTAATCACAGTAAAGCCGGTTACAGCACCATTGGTTAATGTTGCGGTTGCAGTTGCGCCATTACCATTACCACCTGAAATAGTAACTGTTGGAGCAGTCAAATAACCGCTTGAACCATCCAACAACTGAATAGCGGTAATTTCCCCCCCAACGATTGTTGGTGCACCAGCAGTTGCAGCAATAGGCAAAGTACTGATTATTTGACCACTGATTTTTAATTCTGAATTTGGAGTTCCCCCAATGCTGGCGTTTGTTTGAATATTAACATCGCCCTGCCATTCGACCTTATTAGGATTATTGTTTGGCGAAACAACCTGAAAAGCCCCAAGGCCTTGCAATCCTGATGTACCTGCAGTTGGAATAGGACTCTGATCAGGTCCATTATTGGAAATAGTATTCGGGTTTGCATTCTGTATTATTAAATTGTATTGATCGCTAAAAATCAGGTTCTGACCACCATTAACTTGATCACCCAAAGTAAGCGCACCGGCAAGCTGCTGGCTCGTATTAGTCAGGTTATTTGGATCAACGAGAATCGCTGGCATTTCCCGCACAATAATATCTTTAGGATTACTGGAAGAGGCCAAACCTAGGCCGGTCGTATTTTGAACATTCAGAAACCCATCAAAAACCACCACATCGCCACTAAAAGTGTTAGACTGAGTCAACTCAACCGTTCCTGTACCCCATTTTCGCAATCCTGCAGCCCCGCTGATAACCCCATTTATTTCTGTATAACTTGCATAATCTTGCCCAATACTAGGGTCGCCAGTTGGATTTGCAATTGTACTGGCCGTTAAATTAGCTGTTGCCGTTTCAAATGTAGTTGCACCACCGCCAGTAAAAGTTATTACTGGGGCACTCGTGTAACCGTAACCCGATGACAAAACTGGAACAGAGGTTATTACACCATTAACAAATGTAGGTGTACCTGCAACGGCCTGCCCAGGGGCCTGAATTGTAATCGTTGGCTGTGAAGTATAACCACTGCCACCATTTGTAATAGTGATCGATGTCACAGCTCCATTAACCATATTAGCAATTGCTGCCGCACCAGTGCCACCACCGCCCAAAATGCTAACAATTGGTGCCGTCGTATAGCCACTTCCCGCAGCAGAAACAGGGATTGAAATGATCCGACCACTAGCGATCCCAACCGAACCTGCCAATGCTTGACCGGGGGCTTGTATATTAACCGTAGGGGCTTGAGTATAACCAGAGCCTGGATTTGTAATTTTAATTGCAGTAACATAACCATTTAAAATGGTGGCAGTAGCAGTTGCATTTTTGCCCGAGGCAGTTAAGCCGCCACCCGAAATTGTTACAATTGGGGCCGTTGCATAACCACTACCAGGTGTGGCAACGGGAATTGATGTAATCGTCCCAAGATTAATTACTGCAGGTCCTGCAGTAGCTTGGCCAGGAGCCGACATTGTTACCGTAGGAGCCGAGGTATAACCTGTTCCAACATTATCAAGAATAATATTATTAACACTTCCGCCAGTCAAACCATATGGATCACTTGGGGTTGCAGACTGCGTAATTAACGAAGAATTAGAATTTAAAGTAACAGTACCATCCCATTGATGAGGTGTAGCTAAAAGGCCGTCGCGACCATTAAGTTCCCCCATTGGAGTGTTGATAGCGATAGGTTGCGAACCCGCTGCACCCGCTGCACCCGCAATAGTTGGTATATATCCATCGCCGCCATAAAGAACTAAATTTCTATTTGCAATCGTAGTTGTATTAAAATTCTGAGCTTGGCCACTACCGTATCGATCAACACCTATTAACAACGTGCCGCCATAAACTTCCACATTCGAATTGGTAAACGAACTACCCAAGCCAGAATTATCTGAAACTATCAAAAGCCCCTGCTGAACCACGGTAGTGCCGGTGTATTGGTTGGAAGACTCCATTACCAAAATACCCAAGCCATCTTTTATAATTTTATTATTATTCACATCATTAATTAAAGTGTAATTACCCGGAGTTGTTCCATTCTCAAGATCAGAATTCATAATCAACCAAGTTCCCTCCTGGTTGACATTGATTAAAAAGGCCGATCCCTCTGGGGCATTTGGATTACCCAAATTAATAGGCATGTAATTCCAGTTTGCGATTGTAGGATCGGGGGTATCAATGCTTTGGCCTGCAGTTACAGCATAATTTGCCAAAATACTTGTTTGAATATTCAATGGCACCGCAGGCGTAGTCGAAATGTTGGTAATTGGATTTACAGGGCTGGAAGGGTCTATCCCAAGAGTACCTTGATTTGGCGCTGCAATCGTAATAGTACCGTTAAAAAAGTTACCCGTTGAACCAGGCTGAGAACTGTAACCAGTGCCTGCATTTAGTACAGTAATTGAAGTAACACGCCCATTGGTAATATTTGCTTGAGCTACTGCTCCAGTACCACCACCCGTTATAATTACACTTGGCGCTGAAGTATATCCACTACCCTGAACCAGAACTGGAATAGTTACAATTCCACCCGCAGGGTTAACAACAACTGCTGCAGTATTTACAGTGGCTTGCACTCCTGTTGGAACCGCAGGATTGTACCAAGAGTATCCAGTTGTGCTTGCTCCTGGAAAAAACAACTCGGGATTATAAACTGTTGTAGGCGCAATTGTTAATGTGGTAAGAGGGGGGATTAATCCTGCTATATTAGCGGGGCCAAACTGCGGGTTATCACGACCATAAACGAAATAACCCGTACCATTAAAAACAATTGAATCAACATTAACCAAAGGATTTACTAAATTTTCCCCAGTAACAGTATCTCGTAAGTATCCAGCTAAATTACCATTAGAATCTGGCGACATATCATTAATCACATTAACTGTAACACCTCCTAAAGGTCCAAATATTGTTGTCCCAGGAGTGCCTTGTGTTATTGTTGGAAATACCAAGGTGTCACCATTATTCGGTAGACTTACTTGACCTAATGTTGGTCCCCAATTCTGAGCCAAAGAAGTAGTACTATCTGTGGCCTGAACATAATTTGCCATAAAAGAACTAAAGGTTGGATCAGTCGTAACCAAGCTGCCATCCCACACTTTGGTGGCGCATTCAATTCGCTCTTCTAAATTTTCAATATTAAGTTTTCGTGCACTTACGCCCTTGTTCGATTTCTTTAAACCAAACATCCTCTTGATCGATTCCAACTTCCAATTAAACATGAGAGGCTCCTGCCTTTAAAATAACTTTGGACAATCCATCCGGTTTATCTATCGGCAGAATAGCCCTCATAACTTTTACAAGTTGTATTTTCGTGCATATCGTTTTAATCTTTACGAGTTGATTAATCGGCAAAGTCTACCAACTGAACCAAGGGCTCCCCATTTAACTAGGGCCCCTATAGTTAAAATTGCGCTTTGGGTATTACCGTGGATTATCGAGAATGAAAGTGCAAGGAATCGCTTTTTTTTGTTCGTTCACCCACCAGAGCCCAAATTCGGGAATCGTTTTGACATTCCCGACTATTAAATGCAAAAGATTGGTACCATCGATCATATCTAGGTCTTTTTTACTCATCTTGGGAAACGAAACCGGATGGGAATGATAAACCACCAGCATCTCTTCACCTTTTTGCCTTAACTCCTTTACCACATTCAACATACTTTCAGCAGAGGAAAGAAATTCAGTCTCGCTTTTGAGTGAATTTTCTAGCTTATAGACCGTGGAAACAACTCCGATTTTTTCGGTTTCTCTGGTCTCATACCGCCCACCCAGCACCCCACAACACTCATAGGGAAGCTCTTCGATGGCATGATTTAGCATTTCATTTAGAAAACCTTCTGTAACCAAAAGCTGAAAAGGGATTGACATACTTCCTACGGTCTCGAGAATAAAGGAGTAGCTTTCACAAGCGCAAATGCTATTTTACCCATTTTACCAATCAGACGAGAATCTTCATGGCAGGAACTAAGGGAAAACGCGATAAAGTTATTCTGGCATACTCTGGTGGCTTAGACACCTCTGTTATGGTTCATTGGATTCAGGAAAAGTACGACCTGGATGTTATAACCTTCACGGTCGACCTAGGCCAAGGTGAAGACATCGAAGCGATTAGGCAGAAGGCCCTTAAAACCGGCGCAGTCGAAGCCATCGCACTCGATGCTAAAAACCTCTTTGTTGATTGCTTCGTATGGCCCGCCTTGATGGCAGGCGCAATTTATGAAGGCAAGTACCCCCTTGCTACTGCTCTGGGCCGGCCACTAATCGCAAAGCTTATGGTCGATGCAGCTAGGCAGCATAATGCCAAAGCTGTTGCCCATGGATGCACCGGTAAAGGAAACGACCAAGTCCGATTCGATATTACCTTCCAAACTCTTGCGCCAGATTTAAGAATCATTGCTCCCGTGCGCGAATGGAAGATGACCCGCGATGAAGAAATCGCTTTTGCGATCGAACGAAATATCCCCGTAAATATTTCTAAAGATAATCTTTTTAGTATCGATCAAAACATTTGGGGCCGAAGTTGCGAAGCAGGCGTGCTTGAAGATCCATGGATCGAACCGCCACCAGAAACTTTCGCTTGGACCAAAGATGTAGCCAATACCCCTAATGACCCAGCTTATGTGGTCATCGATTTCGATAAGGGCATCCCTGTTGGTCTTGATAACAAGAAAATGGACGGGGTTGAACTCATCAGCAAACTAAACAAGCTCGCGGGTGATCATGGCGTAGGCCGTATTGATCATGTTGAAAACAGATTAGTGGGCATCAAATCTCGCGAACTCTACGAAGCCCCAGCAGGCGTAGTTCTTCATTTCGCGCATCGCGAAATAGAATCGCTCACCATGAGCAAACAAGCGCAGCGCTTTAAATCAATCGTGTCACAGGAATATGCGGACCTTATTTACAACGGGCAATGGTTTAGTGCGTTCCATCAAGATCTTGCACAATTCGTTGTCAGCAGCCAGCGTTTTGTTTCGGGCCAAGTTCGCATGAAACTCTTCAAAGGTAGCGCAACCGTGGCAGGCCGTAAGAGCGAAAACAGCCTTTACAGCAAGAACCTTGCAACCTACGAAAAAGGCGATCAATTCGATCACGATGCAGCCAAGGGTTTCATTCGCCTATGGGGCCTCAGCCAACAAACCCAAGCACAGTTGCAACTGCTTAAGGGTGGAAAAGGCTTCGAGCTTCCAGGCATTCTCACCGATAAATCAAACAATAAATAACCACTAAAGGCAGCCTTCATGCAGTATGAATCGATGAATATTGACGAACTTGCAAAGTACCTCAAGCAAGATGCTCGAGATGTACACAAGCTTGCGAACAAAGGCACCATCCCAGGAAAAAAAGTGGGGGGCGAATGGCGCTTTCATCGCAATGAAATCAATTATTGGATCGAATCTAATCTTCACGAACATGAAAACGAAACCTTGCTTCACTTTGAAAGCCATGCGCCTATTGAATGCGAACGCGGCCTACTAGTCAGTAAGTTTCTAGGCGAAGCCTGCATTGCCAGCCCTTTAAAAGCCAGCACCAGGGCTTCGGTATTAAAAGAACTTGTAACCCTTGCTGAACAATCTTGGCAAATTTATGACCCCGCAGCTATCCACGCTGCATTAGTCGAAAGAGAAAGCATTGCCAGCACTGCACTTGCAGGGGGCATTGCCATTCCTCACCCACACCACCCTATTAAAAACACCTTGGGCGAATCCATCATCTCCTTGGGAATTGTGCCCAATGGAATTCCATTTGGCGCACCCGATGGCAAACTTACAAGCATCTTTTTCCTTGTTTGCTGCATCGATGATAAAACCCATCTTCAGGTACTCGCAAGGCTTACCAGACTTTTCCGCAGAGAAGGATTTTTAGATGCATTGCGCGAGATGAACTCTCAGGCAGATATCTGGCATTTAGTTCGCCAGACTGAACTTTCACTCATGCTGCCCGCTTAAATTAACGCATGTCGGGTTGCAAACAGCGCACCCTTTTTCCTTCGTTTTCAAGAATTCTTTCAGCAGCAAGATACCCGGATCGCACTGCGCCTTCCATAGTTGCAGGCCACCCTGTTTGGGTATAATCCCCTGCTAGATAAAGGCCTTTGATCTGCGTAGTTTGCATGGGCCTAAATTCATCCACACCATACGAAGATTCAAAAGTAGCCTGCTTCTCGCTAACCACTCTGCCGCGAATTAATTGAGCTTTAGCAACATCCGCAAAGAAGCTAGGCAGTTCAGCCATAACTGTTTTTAACACCGTATCATGTCCGCTCTTTAACAACTCTGCAGAAGAGCTGATTACCACTTGGTAGTAATATTCCTCTTGATCGTTTTTTCCCCGCGAGAAAAGCCACTGGCCAATCGAATCCAAAAGCACAACATGCGGAAGGTCAGTAATAGGCCGATCAAACCACAAATGCACACTTGTGATAGGGGCAGTTCTCAACCCTTGCAACATTCCTATAGCTGGGTCTAAATGGGCTATTGGGCCAAGTAAATCTGCAACCCGCTGAAAAGGCACCGCAAGTACAATATTGTCTGCGTTAATCACTTCAGAGTTATCTAAAATGACTTCCCAGGAAGAATCACTTTTCAGCCCAACCTTTTTAACGGCACTACCAAGGCGAATTTCAACACCTGTTTTCTCAAGCCATGTAATCACCTCTTCACCATAAAGTCTGGAAAGAGGCACCACAGGTAATCCAAGCTGATAGGCTTTGGTATTTTTCCAAAACACATCGACAAAGACTTTGCGGGCGTAATGCAATCCGACTTTTTCCATGGGCGTATTTAACGCACTTATTAACACCGGAGCCCAGAAACGCTCAATGCAACGCTGCGACTGAAAATGATTGGCTAACCATTCCAAAAAAGGCGCATCTTCGTCTTCCTTCGTTAACCTTAATAACGCCATCCCTAAGCTTAATCTGATTTTTTCATTCCAACTGAGAAAATGGGCATCTAAAAAACTCTTGGCAAAATGCAAAGGCGCAGGTAATTGGGCGCCCTTGAAAAGACTGGTTTTGCCATCAGGGGTCCGCCAAAACATGCTTGGCTCATCTTTTATGTAATGACCTATGCCAATTTCTTCACAAAAATACTGCAAGTTTGTACAGCACTTCATGCTCACATGTTGGCAATTGTCAATTAGGTCGCCGCTGGCGGTATCCACAAAAGATGTAGCTCTACCCCCTATTTTTCCCTTAGATTCAATTAAAATAACCTTTTGCCCATGGCCAGACAAGGCACCCGCGGCTGCCAAACCTGCCAATCCGCCACCAATTACTACAGTAATTGCTTTTTTCGTACCTAACTTTATGTCCATTAATCCATAAACTCATCTTGCCGAGATTGAATGCAGAACTTATCTTTTATTATAGGTAATGCAAGATAATGTCTTGGTACCATATTTCCCGATAGCTCAATGGTAGAGCGCCTCGCTGTTAACGAGGATGTTCAAGGTTCGAGTCCTTGTCGGGAAGCTACAATTGTCACTGTTTTCAGACTTAAAGCCATATACTGCTTGCAGATATGGCTTTTTTTCATCTAGTTGGCAACTTTGCATGTTTGCATGAAATGTCACTAAATCAGGCGAAAAGTTGCCATTTTCGTTGCCATTTTTGGTGGCAATTTCGTTGGCAATCTTAGAACCACCTTGTCCTGCAGCTACCGCAATATGCTCTGGCGTAATCATTCGATAGTACTTGTCTGCCACATTTGGAGTGTTTCCCAACCACTTACAAACAAAATATTGCTGATATTTATCCAACAAATCTGTTATCAAACTTGCTCGTAAATTAACAAACAACTTAGCCCATAAAGGAATGCCTAGTTTTTTGAACCACCGCCTAACATTCATGGATATGTTCTTGCCTTTTCTCTGTTTTGCAAAAATCGGGTCGCTACTGCGATAAGCACTTTCAATTTATTATCAGGACAATTTTCAAAAAAGTATTGAGCGACTTCCTTGGCAACATACACTTTTCTGCTCGGATCTGAATTCCCTGCATATCGGATCTTCCTAAATGGATTCCTGCTAATGATCTCCATGTCCTTGAACTCTGCAAAAAACTGACGAATCACTTTTACATATTTCCCAAGAGTACAAACACTGTATTTCTTATTTGGTTTGAACTCATAATTTGAGATAGAGTCATACCAGTTCTTTGCATCAAGTACAGTTATGTCACTGATATCAGTGCTGGGTGGAATAAACCTAAACAATGCTTTAATAGTGTATTTCCATTTATCAATTGTTTGGGCATGCTTGCCATTCTTAATCCCATCTTCAATATATTTTTGCAGGTATTTTTTTAATGGGAATTTCGACTGAATCCCGTTGCCTATTCTTGACGGAATCAAACCTATTTTAGCTAACTTTGAATAAAGATCATTGACACCATATGCCTTCGGATCTTTATCAATCTTCTGAATCCAAAGAATTATATTTTGGTTAGAGCAACATACATCTTCAATGCATCCCTAATTGCTTCCAAATTGTCTAATAAGCAATCAATTTCGATTTTGAGGCATTTCGGAATGATTCCCGCACTTGACGATCCTCAAGCTCGATCTGTTCAGGAGGCGACATCTTGGTCAGTCTAGGCAGCGGATGTGAGACCGCTAGCTTGCGAACCATGGCGAGCGTTCGAGCAAGATCACTGCCCGGAACACGTTCCAGAGTGGCCCAGTACTTGTCCTGTAGACAGGGAATAAGGAGCGGATCACGAGTGATCATCTCGAGTTGAAAACGCACTTTGGGGTTGGCCTGACGGATCGTCTTCACGATAAGGGGAAGATCAAGGGAACCTTGGCCCAGTGGAACCTCGGCCATGCGGAAGCCTTCGGGAGCCTCTTCAAAAGCGATATCTTTCAGATGAACTGTGCGAGTGTAGGCGGCCAACGCGGTGACTGTTGCGATAGGGTCTTCGAGTAGAGCCAGGTTGTTACCGGTGTCTAGACAGATGCCGACCCATTCGCTCGAAATGGTCTTAATGAGCTGTATCAACTCATCGATCCTCAAATCTTTATGGTTCTCGACTGCGAGTTGAACTTTGTACCGAGCTGCGATTGGCTCCGCCTCTTTGAGTGTATTTGTAGCCTGTTTCGCAAAAGCCGGGTAATCCTCCGCTCGCTGAAAAACTTCATAACGGCGACCGCCCAGCATCACCATACGCATTACGATAGCACCGCAGGCCTGAGCAGTCTTTAATTCCGAGTCGAATCGCTCGCGGTCTATCGCGGTATCTTTTGGAGGAGCGACGATCCCCTCGATAGCCATCCCTCGCTTCTCGGCCAGTCGTCGAATCGCAAGGCAATCCTTCTCATCACATATACCAAGCGCAATTTGTACCGCATTCGCCCCTCGATCATGGGCGAATGACAAAAAGTTCGCCGGTCGTGCGAACTCTTTCCTAACGTCGCTTCTTGCTCGAATGCCGTAGGAGTACAACAGTAAGCCTAAGTTACTCCTCGGTACTGGCTCGTCGGCATGAATGGCAATGGAGGTGCCGCCGATAGCCGCCACACTGCTTGCTAGGAATGTTCGTCGATTCATGCGTATTCACCCAGTTGTCGTTTCGATCCCAAGGGCACGCAGTTCATGATCCCATGGAGCCCGATAAGGACGCAACAACATTTTCACAGCATTGGGATCATCAGGAATTGTCTGCTGTGTGCTGTCCCAACGCAGAGATCGCCCCAGACGGAGCGAAAGATTCGCAAGATGACAGGCGGACGCCGTACGCTGGGCACTGACAAGATCACTGATCGGAGTCTTCCGAGTCCGGATGCAATCAAGAAAATTTGCGGCATGTTCCCGGTACTGAGACGCCGAGTCACCGGTTTTGTCTTCGAAGGACTCGGTACGCGATTTGGGTATTGCGTCTAATGCCATCCGAGGCCCGTCGACGGGGTGGCCTTCCTTAATTCCGGGAATCATGTTGGCTGGGGGAACGTCAGGATCGGCCCAAACCTTGAACCCTCGCCGGTCGATGGCCAGCGTACCTTTGGTTCCGTGGAATCGAAGCCCAAACCCCGATGGTTCCCCACGGGCCGCCTCACGCATTACGAACGCAGCGGTGAACTTCCCACAGTCAAAGATCACGTCCTGGGTATCGGGAGTTTCGCCATTGTCGCGCAGGGCGAATCGACCGCCGATCGAGGTTACACTGCAAAGTTGGTCCAAACCGAGGTACCAATCGACGATATCTAGATGATGAGCGCCCAAGTTGGTCATCTGCCCGCCCGAGTAATCCCAGAACCAGCGGAAATGGTACAGTCCACGATTGGGGTTGTACTTGCGTAGTGGAGCAGGGCCGAGCCAGGAATTGTAGTCCATACCCAAAGGTGGTTCACCATCGGCCGGATTACCGAACCCTGGGCTAACATTACGTATTGCGTCCATTCGAACCGAAGAAATCGTGCCGAGGTGGCCGCTCCGAATCAACTCTCGGGCTTTTTGATAATGCAAACCGGAGCGCTGCTGAGTGCCCACCTGAACGACACGTTTCGTGCGATCAGCAATTTTCTGCAACCACTCCCCCTCGCCGACAAAAAGCGTCAATGGCTTCTCGATATAAACATCCTTCCCCGCAGCGCACGCCATCATCCCCATCAAGGCATGCCAGTGGTCCGGGGTGGCAACAATTACTGCCTGTACATCCTTGCAGTCCAGAAGCTTGCGGAAGTCCTGATAGGCCGTGGCTCCGCCGCCAACAGCCGTAACGCCTTGATCAGCTCGTTTGCGATGACAGTCTGCAACCCCCACGATCTGGCAGGCGGGGATCTTGGAGAAGGTTGCCGTGTGCGTTTTACCGATCAGACCATAGCCGATCAGGCCAAGCGCCACCCGATCGTTGGCGCCGAGAACACGCGAGTAGGCCGCGGCAGTCAGTACTGTTACAGAGGTCGCATGTATGAAAGATCGGCGATCAGTAGTTATGTTCATTCAGAATTTCCAGATAGAGTAGGGGCCGAGCTATTTCGTCGCGGGCTGGTGATCCGCAATCGCTTTCTTAAGCTTTTCCGCAGCTTCGCCGGTTGCAACTTTCGCCAGCCGGCCGGCGACAAAGATGTGCCGTTTCGCAATCTCAGTCGGCGAAATGGTGATTATCTTAGCATCGGGGTGATCGGCCTGCACTTGTTTCAAGTCGGCATCATTGACCACGCTCATCGTCAAGTCGAGGGTTTTCAGCCGGCCCTTCATCGGCAGCAAATGCTTAAATCCTCCGTCGTACGTGACGAATGATTCCTGAAAGCCGATGTGCATGAGCTTCGGCATCTTGGCGATGGATGCCAGGGCAGATTGTGAAACGTTGCCCATCTCGGCCACCGTGAAAGATTCCAGCGTCGGGTGGATTTCAAAGAACTTCAGACCTGCTTCGCTCACTTGGGAATGCACCACGGTGAAGGATTTTAGTCCTTTGATCTTGGCGGCCTGCTCCATACCCGCATCGTTGATGCCAAGGGTCAATTTGATCTCCATTAGCTTGGAATCCCTCAGAGCATCGAAACCCGTGCCATTGTAAAGTGCCGCCTTCGGATGATTGCTCAGAAAGCCGTTATGGTCAAACCGAATGATGCGCAGTTCCTGCATCCCTTTAAGTGCACGAAGGCTATCGTTCTGCAACCAGGGGCCATTGCCGGTAAGCGCAAGCACACGGCCATTCAAGTCGTAAACGCAACTGAAGGACAGGCCTTTCGATTCAGTACCGCGAACTCCCCATGATTTCAGATTTGAAGTGTCAATGCCCAGTTCTTTCAACCGATTGATGACGCCGCTTTTCGCCCAGCCGGGAACCTCGGCAACTTCGACCACGTGCCCCTCGATCGCGATGAGCGCCTTTACGAGTTTTGCTTCATCAGGGTGGATTGGGATCGTGATGTCGGGGGCGGCACTAATCGCCATACTACAAATTAGAGATACCAAAGCGGGTATTTTTTGCATAATTGCACCTTAGTTTACACTTAGTTAACCAGAGCACTCCAGGGGTAAAGAAGACATATTAGCTAATCTTTGTCATACAATTTCCCTAATGGTTCCATCGGCCTCTCCACCCTGAAAGTTCTTTGGGACAGGGACGCCTAGCAAACCGAACATCGTCTGCCAGAGGTTTCCAAGCAGTACCTCTTTATGCCTAACATGACCCTGGTGTTTAACGCCAATCTTATGCCCACCAACCAACATAGTAGGGAGGTCGGTGTTGTTGTGGGCGTTAACGGTACCACCAGACGAACCCCAGACTAGCGAGGTATTGCCGAGCAACGTACGATCGCCGTAATTTCGCCCGGAACTTGCGCACTAACAGGCGAGGAAAGAACGCTCCAAAAAGCCAACAGGGCGATGACGGTGACGGAGAGTTTCATATTTATTGGTCCTTGACTAGGCGTGAGCATGATTTC
>CAJCCR010000275.1 GCA_903960945.1 uncultured Planctomycetaceae bacterium | reverse complement strand
GGTCTTTTTCATCAGCAATGCTCTTGTTGATTCCTTCTTGGAAAACTTTGATGAAATCTTTTCTTGCAGTTTCGGGGACAACGCTATTGATATTCATGTGAATGACAGAATCTTTGCTGATCATTCCCGCGCCCATGCTTTTAGTTGCGCCTAGGCCAGCAATGGATTTTGCCAACTCGGAGCCATTCTTTCCTTTAAAGGAAACTCCTAAGCCGAGGTCTCCTGCTTTGCGATCCATATCGACTTTCATGGTTAAATCTTCGCCTTGGGTAAATACTTGAACAACGAATTGCAAAAGCATTTCGGATACATCATTGCGAAGTTTTTCAACAGCAGGGCTTTCGCCTGGGATCTTTTTCTGTTTTGCTTCTGCGATTTGAAGTTCAATTTGTGGCACTACATTTTTGATAAGATCTTCAGGCAAGCCGGCTAAATTAAGGCTGATGGACATGACGCCTGTTTTTTCCGCGGTCAGCAAGTCTTTGGGGGAAAGTAATTTTTTGTCATCGATCCCTTTTTCATCCCGAATGGTTGCGCACATGTAGCCATCTTTGAATTTAAAAAACATGGGGAAAGGGGAGTTCGGAATGTTCATCACATAAATTCCGTTGTCTCCTTTTTTTGCTTGCAGATTTAACTTGCCAAGCATCTCTACGAATGTTTTTTCATCCGCAATCGGAATTAAGCCAACCACTTCACTATCGATAAGATTTGGCCCAATGTTGCCATACAACCCGATGGGTTTTTCTGGATCAATCCCTTCAATCCCCTTGGGCCCTGTTAGGCCTTTGAGCGAACCTTCAATCATCTTGGCTTGCTCTTTCATGCCCACAGATTCAGCAAGGAAAAAGGCGTTTTCCACAAGCCGGTTGATTGGCTGAATGCGTAAAACAACTCCCGGAGTTAGCTTGGGAGCTTGGGCATTCACGGGAAAAATAACGCCAAAGAAGGCTATTACTAATGCAAATAGTGTGGTTTTTTGAAAAGTCCGAATCAACATAAAAGCCCCCATTGGGATGGTCTGGTTAAGAAAATAATAGTTTCACCACATGCAGGTTAACTATTTTGACATTTTCTGCCAATAGCTACATTTTTCTTCCTTGTAATTCTTTGCTACGCTAACATCCCTTCATCTGCTGATATTGTCTAAACAAATTTAGGATGAACAAATATGAAAACCTGCCTTCGGATTTCTTTTCTACTAATTGCTTTGATTCTTTCAGGCTTTACCAGCAATGCCCATGCACAAACAAAAACCCCTACCATCGTCGATCGCGAAAAAGAAGGTAAACTCGATTTTAAAATCGGCGACAAAGTTGTTACCACATACAACTATGGTCCCACGGTTGCAAAGCCTTACTTCTGGCCTGTGGTAACTCTTGGGGAAAACCGCGTGACCAGAGATTGGCCCATGCTTAAAGATTCACCCGAGGCTAAAGATCAC
Source organism: uncultured Planctomycetaceae bacterium (assembly GCA_903960945.1). Classification (GTDB taxonomy): domain Bacteria; phylum Planctomycetota; class Planctomycetia; order Gemmatales; family Gemmataceae; genus UBA969. Next base: position 2,449 of record CAJCCR010000275.1, on the reverse strand, counting down.
AAACATCAAAAATCAATTTGGTTCTGCCATGGCGATGTAATTCCCGAAGGCATCGAACTTAAACAGAAAACAAAAGGTATTACCGGCGTTGATTTCTGGAGCGAAGAAGCCAACTTTGGCAAAATCGTTTGCGTTAAAGTGGGCAAAATAGAGGGCGGGACTTCAACTGCTTCCGTTTCCACCATGAACGAATGGCGCACCGCGGATGGTATAAAAATTATGGATGAAACCCGATCCTTTACTTTGGAAGCAGCAGGCAATGGCTACCTAATCAAAATGAGCACAACCTTGGTTGCAAGCGTTTGCCCCATTACTTTTGGTGATACGAAGGAAGGTTCCTTTGGGGTTCGAATCCGTGACTCGGTGACTGAAAAAGAAAAGAAGGGTGGCATTCTTACCAACGCAAGTGGCAAGCAAACCGAAAAAGAAATCTGGGGTTTGGAATCTCCTTGGTGTGATTACTCCGGCCCTTGCGATAAAGGTACCGCGGGCATCACCATTATTGCAGACGCCGCCAATGCTTTGAAATCCTGCTGGCATAGCCGGGGCTATGGCCTCATGGCTGCCAACCCTTTTGGCAGGGAAAAAGCAGGCTTCCCTGATCGTAAGGGAAACAAGGACTTGGTGAAGCTGCCCAAGGATGGCGTGCTTAAGCTTTCCTTTGGTTTATATGTTCATGATGGCAGCGCTGAAGATGCGAAGGTTAAGGAAGTGGCTGGGAAATCAGATGGCACTCAGATTATTTCGGATGAGCAAACGGCGCTGAAGATGCGAAGGTTAAGGAAGTGGCTGGGAAATAGAGGCATCCACAAGTCTGCATGGTGAACGATGTATTCTTTTACCATGCGGAGTTTTTTGGTTTGGTAGGGTGAAGTTCCGATGAATTGTTGAATCTGTCATTTCATTTACTTTTAATTATCGTTAATGATATCTTTAAGTTAATTAGTCATTAACTTTTATTGAATCAATCTAAATTAAATCTGGATACAAGCATGGATACTCGTCAGAAAGCAATTCAAATCAATATGGATTCTTCTAAGTACGGTGCTTTTACTGAGATTGGCGCGGGGCAAGAAGTAGCACGGTGGTTTTTTTCCGTAGGCGGTGCCTCAGGCACTATTGCCAAGACTATGTCTGCTTACGATATGACTGTAAGCGATGCAATTTATGGGCCATGCGAAAGGTATGTCAGCAAACAGCGGTTGCAATCCATGCTGGATCGAGAGTTCGACCTTTTGGTGGAAAGACTTGATACTAAGCGGGGTGAAACGACAAAGTTCTTTGCTTTTGCCAACACCGTTGCTGCCAAGAGTTTTTCCAGAAAAGAAGATGCTCATGGGTGGTTGGGGTTGCAGTTCCAGATGGAACCGAGAGGCCCTGTTTCGCAGGTTATCATTCATGTTCGCCTGCTTGACCCTGAAAATATTCAAGAGCAGGAAGCTCTGGGAATCTTGGGCGTTAACCTGATTCAAGCTGCCATTTATCATCACACCAATGCGGACGAGATTATTGATAGCCTTCTGGATAGCCTTTCTGCGGAGAGGGCCGAAGTGGATATGATCGAATTTAGTGGCGTTGCATTTAAGTCGGTTGACAATCGGGTGATGGCTTTGCAACTAGTGCAAAAAGGGTTGTCCAAAGCGACTATGTTTCTTGCCAATGGTGAAGTGGTTCAACCAGCGGATGTGCTTTATAAAAAGAGCATTTTAGTTGAAAGAGGAAGTTTCAGGCCAGTCACTCATGTGACCGTGGACATGCTAGAGTGCGCAACATCGATGTTTGTACAGGAACCCAAAGTTCAGGGTGAAGAAGTGCTGGTGATCATGGAGATGACGCTGAAGAATCTGTTGGATAACGGAAAAATTGATTATCAGGATTTTCTGGCTAGGGTTGATATCTTGGCATCGCTCGGAAAGATCGTTTTGATCTCTAATTTTGCAGAGTACCATAGGCTAGCGGCTTATTTCTTCCGCTATACCAAAAAGATGATCGGGATCGTGATGGGGGTGCCCACCTTGAAAGAGGTGTTTGACGAAAAGTATTATTTGGATCTTGATGGGGGCATTTTAGAAAGCTTTGGTAGATTGTTTAAGAATGATTTGAAGCTTTATGTGTACCCTTTAATGGATAAGAAAACAGGTGCGTTGATCACCTCTGATAATCTTTTGGTTACGCCCAAGTTGCGTCATTTGTTTAGCTATCTAGTAGAAAACAGGCTGATTGAAAGTATTCGTGGATTCAATGAAAGCTACCTCCCCATCTTTTCGCGGGAAGTTTTGTTGAAAATACAAAAGAATGACCCTTCTTGGGAGCAGATGGTTCCGGAATCCGTATGCAAGATCATCAAAGAGCGAAAGCTTTTTCAGCAGGGAAATCAGGGCTAATTGATTACTTGGTTTTGGTTGCAGGTGCAGGTGTTGGCGTTTGGGTGTTCATTTTTCTTATACCT